>NZ_PSRU01000039.1:0-11455 GCF_003000935.1 Escherichia sp. R1 | reverse complement strand
GGCCAGGCCTCAGCATTTTATTATGGTGATCCCCTGGGCGAAATGCGCCTGGTAAGCAGAGTTTTTGAAATGTAAGGCCTTTGAATAAGACAAAAGGCTGCCTCATCGCTAACTTTGCAACAGTGCCGTGCAGACAGAAACCGTAAACACCGGCATTGACATGCCGGGGAAGCCCTTATAGTACAATAATTCTCTATATCCAAACTGACCCCGATGAGAAAAGCATGGAGACGTTGAGCACCAATCTGCAACTCGCCCGGCTGGTTGGCGTTCAGGGGACGCCGGCAACCATCATTGGCGACGAGATGATCCCCGGCGCGGTATCGTGGGAGACCCTTGAGGCGGTGGTGAAAGAAAAACTGGCGGTGGCCCATGCTCAGTAAACTGCGCCGCTGGCTGCGTGAAGGCGCGATCTTACTGGTTGTGCTGGCTGGCGTGATAATCCTGCTGGATGTCTGGCGTTCTCCGCAGATGCCGGCCATGTTTGACAGCACGCCGCTGCATACGCTGGACGGGGAAACCGTAACGCTGGCGTCGATCAGTGAAGAACGCCCGGTGCTGCTCTACTTCTGGGCGAGCTGGTGCGGTATCTGCCGTTTCACCACGCCGGATGTCGCCCGTTTGCAGTCGGAAGGGGAGAGCGTCATGACCATCGCGCTGCGTTCCGGTAATGACGGGGAGGTTTCCCGCTGGTTATCGCGTAAAAGGGTGACGTTCCCCGTCGTGAATGATAGCGGCGGTGAGATATCACGAAACTGGGAAATCAGCGTCACGCCAACGCTGGTGGTGGTGTCGAAGGGGCAGGTGGTAACTACGACCAGCGGCTGGACCAGCTACTGGGGCATGAAGTTACGTCTGTGGCGGGCAGCCATGTTTTGATAGCGTGCCGGGGAAACCCGGCATTTTTTAACCCATTGTAAGGATGTGTAAAACGAGCGGAGAGCGTGTTTTCTGTTATTTTTGCTGCTTTTTTACCGACGCCAGTTATTATTTTTTACCGCTGCCTGACGTTGCAAACCTGAATTGATAATGGCATATCTGTTTTAATTGAATGAAAGTCTGTGATACGTTCAGGCGATTTTTTCGATTTCCATTTTGACAGGGATAACAATTCAATGCGCAAGGGTAAAATTATTGTTGCATCAATGATGGTGCTTTGTGTCCTTATTTTTGTTGCGGCGGCGGCATGGTTTATGCTGTTCCAGGGAGAAATGACGGAGCCGACAGAGGAGGAAAAACAGGCGGCAATTTTACACGCTGCGGGCCTGATGAAATCAGAGACCCAGGATAAAAAATCAGTCGAAACGCTCTATCATCGTTATATTATTCAACGCCATGTTAATTTAGATTCCGGCGAACTGGTGGCTGGCAGCAGCGCGGACACCGCGCGGCAGAAGTGTGAAAAACTTGCCCCTGAACGCGACCCAGCGCAGGTTCGTCAGCGCTGTACGGTGGCGGATGTGTTCTTTGTGAAAGATAAAAATAATGAAATTCAGCAGGTTATCATTCCAGTTACCGGTAAGGGTGCGAAATCCATGATGCATGCGTTTCTTGCTCTGGGGCTGGACGGTCGTACGGTGAGAAATCTGTATTATTATCAGCAACGGGAAACGCCGTTTCTGGGGGCTAGGGTGGAAGACGCCAACTGGCGCAAACAGTGGCCAGGGAAACGATTATTAGATAACAGCGGACATCCTGCATTGAAAATAGTACAGGATAAACCTGAACATGCCGATGAATATACCGTTGACGGTATTTCCGGTGCGACGTTGACATCAACCGGCGTTGAGAAAAGTATTAACTACTGGATGGGGCCGCAGGGATATGGTCAATTCTTACAGCGTCTTGCCAGCGATCGAAATAACCTTAATCTTTGAATATTGCTGTACGCAATAACGCGTTTTATTTCTGCCTGCCGATAATGAATAATATCACTGTCGGCAGGGGGATTTATTCCTCTGTTACCGCGCCTGCCTTGCCGTTAATTCCATGAGAAAAACAGGGAGATAACGTCCCTTTTATCAACGCATAATGTGTGTGTTCATCACGATTTGATGAAATAAGTTTACATAACTTGTCGTCTGCTGACATTTTTATGATCCAGGTCATGTATAACGCGACAAAAAGATATGATAATAATTATCATTTGTATTCTTTGGCGGTGTGCACGTGCGTAACTTCCGTAACTCTTTGTTGGTTACTCTCTTTGGCTTGTTTATAAGCATGAGTGTCTGGGCGTCGACGAATTATGCGCCTTTGATTGAAGATATCGAGCAACGTCTTGATAAAACAGCGGAACTTTATCAGCAACAGCATGCCGACGAGGCGCGCCGCACGGTACAAATGGCCTATTTTGAGGTGTTCGAGAACCTGGAAGGGCCGATCCGCATCAACATTTCCGCGCGCAAAAGTTACGAGATGGAGAGCGCATTCGGCGAGATCCGTCGAATGATTGGCGAGAAAAAACCGCTCGCTGACGTCCAGGCGCGCATTGACTGGCTGAAAGCCGCACTGCGCGAAGTGGAACCGGTGCTGGATGGCGGACATCGTCTGGTGGCCGAAGAGCAGCACAACGCGCTGTCCAGGGACGACATTGCCGTTCACTGGCAGGAGAGTTTCAGGACGATCGACGATCTGCTGGCGCAGGCGGTCACTGAATATCAGGCCGGGAATTACAGCGTTGCCAGTCAGCACGTTCAACAGGCGCACTATCAGGGCTTTAAAAACTCTGAGATGGAGATGTCCCTCAGACAAAACCGTTCTGCAAAAGATGCCGCCTCCATTAACCAACAATTCTCATCCCTGATTGCGCTGACCGCGCAACCTGACCATCTCAACGATGTCTCCTATCAGGTCACTACGCTGCTACAGGATATCGAGGATATCTTACCCGGCTTGCCAACCACCCGTGACGATCAGCAGGTTGCCGCAGCGCAAAGCGCAGACAACATTCCGGCGGCGGACGAGGGAAATAACCGCACCGACTGGGCTGAGGTGACGACGGGAATTAACCAGAGCATTCAGGACGCGATAGCGCGCTATCAGGGCGGCGATGCGAAGAATGCGATTCTGGATATCCAGGATACCTACTTCGACCGCTTCGAAGCCAGCGGCATGGAAAACAAAATCGGCTCTCGCGATTCGGCATTTAAAACCACGCTGGAGGCGTATTTTACCCGCCTGGTCAGTCTGATGAAGGCCGGTCAGCCGGTTGAGCGCCTGAATGCAGAGGCCAGCGCGCTGACGCAGGATCTGCAAAAAGCCGTGACGATGCTGGGCGAAGGCGAAGAAACCCAGTGGAGTCTGCTGCTCTATAGTCTGATGATCATCGTGCGCGAGGGGCTGGAAGCGCTGCTGATTGTTGCGGCAATCGTGGCCTACATGGTGAAAAACAACCATCAGGATAAGCTGCCGCTTATTCGTCAGTCGGTAATTGTGGCGCTGATCGCCAGCGTCATCACCGCCGCTATCTTCCAGATGCTGTTTACTAACTCCGGCGCCAGCCGTGAACTGCTGGAAGGCATAACGATGCTGATTGCCGTCGTGATGCTGTTCTTTATGAGTTACTGGCTGCTGTCCAAAGTGGAAGCGCGCCACTGGAAAGCCTGGCTGGAAGGCAAACTGTCTCATTCCCTGTCGCGAGGCTCCCTGGTCGGACTATGGCTGACCAGCTTCCTGGCGGTGTACCGCGAAGGGGCGGAAACGGTGCTGTTCTATTACGCTCTGATTGGCGATGCAAACACGGTATCCGGCCATATGGCGATTGGCGCCGGTTTTGTGATTGGCTGCGTGGTGCTGCTGCTCGCCTGGCTGGTGATGCGTTACTCAGTGGTGCGCCTGCCGCTGAAACCCTTCTTTATGTTTACCGGCAGTTTCATGTATCTGATGGCCTTCGTCTTTGCGGGCAAAGGCGTTCTGGAACTGGTGGAAGGCAAACTGTTCCAGCCTACGTTGATTAACGGCTTCCCTGAAATCAGCTGGCTGGGGATTTATCCCTACGTGGAAACGTTGTTACCGCAGGTCGTATTGCTGCTCGCGGCGCTGGTGGCGCTGTGGGTGATGCGGCGCAAAAGCGCGGTTCCCGGGGAGACGATAAAAAATAACCCATAATCGTTGTATAGCCGTTGTTTTAGACGAGAGGATACGTTTGATGACCATGAAGAAAACCCTGATTGCCAGCGCAGTGATGGCCAGCATTTTCATTGCGCCAGCCGCGTTTGCTTTTAAAGAGTACCCGGCAGGCGAGCCTGTCACCATGAATGAAATGGAGCTGGCGGCCGTTTACCTGCAA
This sequence comes from Escherichia sp. R1, assembly GCF_003000935.1. NCBI lineage: Bacteria > Pseudomonadati > Pseudomonadota > Gammaproteobacteria > Enterobacterales > Enterobacteriaceae > Escherichia > Escherichia sp. R1. Next base: position 7,164 of record NZ_PSRU01000039.1, on the reverse strand, counting down.
CCGATTGATATGGAACCGCGCGGCATGGGCTTACCGGCAGCAAAAGCCGATGTTCACCTTGAAGCGGATATCCACGCTGTAGAAGGCAATAAAAACGGCTTTGGCGCAGGGGAATGGATCCCGTACCTGACCATCAGCTACACCCTGGTCAACAACGACACGGGCGAAAAACAGGAAGGCACCTTCATGCCGATGGTTGCCAGCGATGGCCCGCACTATGGCGCGAACATCAAAATGATGGGCGTGGGCAACTATAAAGTGACCTACCACATTGAACCGCCGTCAAAAGCCGGGATGCATCGCCATACTGACAGCGAAACAGGCGTAGGCCGCTGGTGGAAACCGTTTGATGTGAGCTACGAGTTTAAATATGTCGGTCTGAACTAAAACCGACTAACCAACGCGCCAGGAGGATTCCCCCTTCTGGCGCGTTGGTCAGACCGATCATATGCCCGTCGCTTAATTCAACCCGCCGTACAGAGTCGAAGTTATGAGTTACTTTTTCGTCACGACGCTACAGGTCTTTTTCTGCATTGCGCTTCTTTCCGGTGTTCTCTGGAGTCGAAACGATCCTCCCTCTTTACGTCCGCTGACCTGGACGCTGCTGACCGGGCTGATTGCCGGCGTGCTGGCGGGACTGTTTATTCACGGCAGCCAACCGGTACAACTGCTGCTGGTTGGGGCGGAGGTCATGGTATCGCTGCTGTTTGTCCTCAGTTTCTGGTGGGCTTCAACGCGTATCCGCTATCTGTGGCAGGGGATTCTGATTTTCGGCGCTGCCCGCCATTGGGCGCTGGACCCTAATCTGGGCGGGCTGACCAGTACGCATGTGCTGAATACTGACCTGCTGTTAAACCTGACGGCCGTCGTTCTCGCTTTTGCGATCCTCTGTCTGGCGGGCGTACTCTGCGCGATGCTGCTGCGGCGTATTCGCGGCCTGTACTGGCCGTTAACGCTGATTCTGCTGGTGATGATCTGGCTGCCGCTGAGCGGCAACCTGCTGTTGTTGCTGATGAAATTACAGGTTGTTCCGCTGGGAAAATCACTGCTGAGCTTCGTGGCGAAAGTCACAAATAACACGGCGCTGTATAACTGGGCGGGAGCCGCGCTGCTGCTGGCCCTGGCGCTGTGCTGGCTTCCGGCGCTGTTGCGGGCTTTTCGACAGACGCGGGAAACCGAAGAACCGATTGCTCACCGTCTGGCGCTGGCGCAGCGTCGCAACGCTTTGCGGCTGTGGTTGGTCACAATCGGCTGCGCGGTGGTCGTTATCGCAGGCCAACTGTGGTGGGATAAAGTGGCCTCGCAGCCGCCGCAACTCTCTGAAGCCGTGCCCGTAACGCTGGGGAGCGATGGCATGGTGCGCCTGCCGGTTGAACAGCTTCGTGACGGTAAACTGCATCGTTTCGTCTGGGTGGCGGACGATGGCAAAGCGGTGCGCTTCTTCGTGATTAACCGCTATCCCGACAAGCTGCGTTTTGGCGTGGTGTTCGACGCCTGCCTGCTGTGCGGCGATCAGGGTTATGTCATGGAGGGCAATCAGGTTATCTGCGTCGCCTGCGGAGTGCATATTTTTATTCCGTCTATCGGCAAGGCCGGTGGCTGTAACCCGGTGCCGATTGAAAACTGGCACAATGATGAAAAAGAGCTGGTGATCCCCGGTAAAGAACTGGCGACAGGGGTGAACTACTTCTCGACGGTCATGACTATTAAAGTGACCGATCCGGTCGATGGTTCAACGTTGACCAATACCTCAGCCGATTACAAATACAGCTATGGCGGCAAGACCTGGTTCTTCTCGTCAGAGGCTAACTATGAACGCTTCCGTGAAACGCCGGAGCAGTTTGTTCCTGCCGACATGAGGGAGGAATAATCATGCTGTGGCGGATGTTACGACAATCCTGGGGGCGCAATTTACGCCGCAAAGTGCTGGCGATAATCACCGTTTTTCTGGCCTCCAGCCTGATCTCGGCGCTGCTGGCGGTGTCCATTGATATCGGCGACAAAATGTCCAGAGAGCTGAAGTCTTATGGTGCGAACATTTTGATTGAACCCGCCGGACAGGCTGCGCTGCCCGCGCTGTTTAGTGAGAGCAGTAATCCGCTTTCCGGTCAGGATTTTCTTGATGAAGCCGAGCTGCCGAACATCAAAGATATCTTCTGGCGAAACAACATTGTCGGGTTTGCGCCGATGCTCGGCGGCGAAGCCAGCGTGGAGGGAGAACCAGTGCGGATTCTGGGCACTTTCTTCAGTCAGCCAGTGGATATTCCTGATGAAGAGGGATATGAGACGGGGCAGAAAACGGTCAGCCCATACTGGCAGGTGACCGGCGACTGGCCGCAGGAACCCGCAGGCGCAGAGCCGCAGACCTTAGTCGGGCACGCGCTGGCGCGGCAAATGGGCTGGAAACCCGGTGATAAGCTGACATTACGTACCGAAGGCGAAGCAGTGCAGGTCACCGTCAGCGGTATCCTCTCCAGCGGCGGCGATGAAGATAACCAACTGGTGATGCCGCTAAGCACGGTACAGCACCTGCTGGGGCTCCCCGGAAAAGTGCAGGCGATTCGCGTCTCGGCGCTGACGGTGCCGGAAAACGAACTGTCCCGCCGCGCGCGGGAAAACCTGGACGCGCTCAATGCCGAAGAGTACGACCTCTGGTATTGCACGGCCTATGTGTCGTCGATCGCGCATCAGCTGGAAGAGGCGATTTCCGGTGCGGAAGTGCGCCCGGTATGGCAGGTCGCGGCGTCCGAAGGGGTGGTGATCGATAAAATTCAGTTGCTGATGGCGGTCGTTACCGTCGCGGCGCTGGTGGCTTCCGCAATGGGGATCGCCTCGCTGATGACCAGCACCATTATGGAACGCGCCAAAGAGATCGGTTTGATGAAAGCGCTGGGTGCGCGACAGTGGCAAATTATGCTGCTGTTCTACCTGGAAGCGGCGTCCAGCGGGCTGGCTGGCGGTGCGCTGGGATGTATTGCCGGGTGGGGGCTGGCGAAAGCGATTGGCGTCATGCTCTTCGACGCGCCGCTTAATTTTGCCTGGATTGTGGTGCCGTGCGTACTGGTGATTGCGGTACTGATTGCGTTGATCGGCACCTGGTTCCCGGCCCGGCGGATTGCCCGGCTGTATCCTGTGGAGGTGCTGTATGGCCGCTAAACGTACCATGCTCTGGCTGCTGGTGTGGCGGGCGCTGCGTCTGCGTTTTCAGCGGGTCAGCGTGGTGTTTGCCGCGCTGATGGTGGGGGCGACCATCGTGACGGCGCTTTTTGCCGTCTGGTTCGACATTAACACCAAAATGAGCGAAGAACTGCGCACCTTCGGCGCGAATTTTTACATCGGGCCGGGGCACGGTTCCAGTATGCCGCAGCAGGAGTTGCAGAGCATTCTCGATCAGGCGCCGCAGGGGCTGGTGCATGGCGCCAGTCCGTGGTTGTACGGCATGGCGCGTACCGAGCTGGAAAAAGTGGTGATGGTTGGCGTGTGGTTCGAGTCGCTGCAAAAACTGGTGCCGTACTGGCAGGTCACCGGTAGCTGGATTGGCGTTAGTTTTGACGACCGTAATGCGATGATCGGCGTCAAACTGGCGGAACGCCTCAACGTGCAGCCGGGCGACAGCATCACGCTGGTGGATCACAATCAGCGTAAGAATTTGCAGATTAAAGGCATTGTGGAGTCTGGCGATGCGACGGACAACATGCTGATCGTCAGCCTCGACGTGGCGCAGGCCTGGCTGCATCAGCCGGGCAAAATCAGCCACGGCTTGCTGAGCGTCAGTAACGATGTCGGCCAGGTGGAGAACTATGCCAGCCGGTTGCAGGCGCAGTATCCTGACCTGGAGATTCGTCCGGTGCGTAAGGTCTCTGCTTCCGAAGGGCAGGTGCTGGATAAAATTAAAGGTCTGATGGGACTGGTCTCGATCGTGATTCTGGCGCTCTCTTCGCTGTGCGTGAATACCACGCTGATGGCGATTGTCGGCGAGCGGGCGCGCGAGTTTGCGCTGCAAAAAGCGCTTGGTTCCAGCAACGGCGATATCGTGCGGCAAATTCTGCTGGAAACCAGCATCATCGCGCTGGCGGCGGTGGCGTGCGGCTGGGTGCTGGGATATTTGCTGGCGCAACTGTTGGGATTAACGGTGTTTAATGCCGCCATTTCACTGCGTCTGCCGGTGTTGCCCATTACTCTGGTGTTGTCTTTACTGGTCGCCATTCTGGCGGCGATTGTTCCGGTGCGACGCGCGGTAAGCGTCGAGCCTGCTAAAGTGCTGAAAGGAGAGTAGCGCCATGTCCGTTACGCATATCCCTCAGGTGGCGATCGAAACCCGCCACTTATACAAACGGTTCGGTGACGTTACCGCCCTGGATGACATTAATCTGCGCATTGCGCAGGGTGAATTTGTCGCCATTATGGGCGCTTCTGGTTCTGGTAAAACCACGCTGATGAATATTCTGACGTGCCTTGATACGGCGACGGAAGGGCAGGTGTTTCTTGATGGCACCGATGCCGCCGCGCTGGATGAAGAGGGGCGCCGTCGCTTTCGCGCCGAGAAAATCGGCCTGGTATTTCAGCAGTTCCATTTGATCCCGTTCTTAACTGCGCTGGAAAACATCATGCTCGCCCAGCATTACCACAGCGTGGTGGATGAAGCGGCGGCGAGGAAGGTGCTGGAACAGGTAGGGCTTGGGCATCGTGTGACGCACCTGCCGAGCCAGCTTTCCGGTGGTGAGCAGCAGCGTGTGTGTATCGCCCGGGCGCTGGTCAACGAACCGCCGGTTATTTTCGCGGATGAACCGACGGGCAACCTGGATGAAGAGAATGAGCAGCGGGTGCTGGATCTGCTCACCGATCTGCATCGTCAGGGGCGCACGATTGTGATGGTGACGCACAACCCTGCGCTTGGGCAGTTTGCCGACCGTATTCTGCGGCTGCAACACGGTAAATATCTGGGTGAGGAGGCCAATCAACATGCGCTGGCATAATGTGCTGTTACTCGCGGCGGCGATCCTGATAAGCGGGTGTAAAGAAGAAAAGCTGGCGGTCGGGGCACCGGCCCCGGCGCTGGCGGCGTTTGATCTGCAAGGCCAGGAGTCAGGCCTTGAACGCTGGCAAGGAAAGGCGGTGTACCTGAATTTTTGGTCTGCGGGATGCGGGGGGTGCCTAGCGGAAATGGACACGCTGGAAGCGCTGAGCAAAAAATGGGGCGATAAAGTGGTGGTTGTGGCGGTCAATACCGACCCTGAAACGGTCAGGATCAACGATCTGCTGGCAAAACATCAGATAACCTATCCGGTGGTGCGCGATCAGCTCAACATTACCCAGGAACGTTATCAGGTGATCGGCACGCCGACCTCCGTACTGATTGACTCCGAAGGACGCGTTCTGGAGCTACACCAGGGTATGCGTAAGCCGTCTGAGTTAGAGGCCACGTTTGCGCGCCTGGCGGCGCGATGAACGACGCGTACGGAGAGATACCCAATGGCATTTATCTGGAACGACGAAAGCCTTGCGATTCTGCGGGAAAACGCGGGCATCCTCACGACAGAGCAGATAGCGCAACTGCTTCACACTAATATTACCGCCGTGCGGAATATGGCCTATCGGCTGAAACTGAGCCTTCGGGTGACGGCGTATAATCACCGACGCATAGCGCAGGTTCAGGCGCTTTATGCCTCTGAGACGTTGAGTCTCAAAGAGATCGCGGCGAAAACGGGGCTGACGGCCAGTACCGTGCAATATATCGTGTACGTGAAATCAAAAAATAAGCCCTACGCCACCACGGAATATGTCTCTTTTGAAACGGAGAACGCCGTTCATTACCGCGTGCAAAAAGAATTTGTCGATACGGAACGTTCCCTGCTGGACAACATCTCTGATAACACGCGATTTCGTGAACTGTATCTGACGGACGGCACTTTTTATTGCGCCCGCAATATTAAGTATGAGGTTTTTATCTCGGAGTAACCGGAACACGCTGACCTGCCGGTTATCTTCTGGAATCTCCCGTTTTGCGAAACCGTTCCCGGAAAAATGTCATATTTCTGTCACACTCTATGAGGATTGATAACAACAAGAGGTTGTAGGGATGAAAAAATTGATACTCGCCGCCGCTGTGGCAGGGGCTGTTTTATTGTCGTCCGCCGCGCAAGCGCAGACAACGCCGGAAGGTTATCAACTGCAACAAGTGTTGATGATGAGCCGACACAACTTGCGCGCGCCGTTGGCCAATAATGGCAGCGTGCTGGAGCAGTCCACGCCGAATCAGTGGCCGGAGTGGGATGTGCCCGGCGGGCAGCTCACCACGAAAGGCGGTGTGCTGGAAATTTATATGGGCCACTACATGCGAGAATGGCTGGCGGAGCTGGGGATGGTCACGTCAGGCGAATGCCCGACGCCGGACACGGTATATACCTATGCCAACAGTCTGCAACGCACCGTTGCGACGGCACAATTCTTTATCACCGGCGCTTTCCCTGGGTGCGACATTCCGGTACATCATCAGGAAAAAAATGGGCACGATGGACCCAACGTTTAATCCGGTGATCACCGATGACTCTGCGGCGTTTAGCCAGAAAGCGGTGCAGGCGATGGAAAAAGAGCGCAGCCAGATGCAGCTTGACGACAGCTATCAGCTGCTGGCGCAGATGACGGACTACAAAGATTCACCGTCCTGCAAAGAAAAACAGCAGTGTTCGCTGACCGAAGCCAAAGACGCCTTTAGGGAAGGTGCGAATAAGCAGGTCATGTCTTCCCAAGCTGACTCGTTGATTAAAATTTCGCGGATCTGGGCCGATTTTTGTCCCGCAAACACATCGAATCAGCCTATTTAGGCTATTTTTTCCACCATTTCTGGTGTTATTTCCGGTTTTTACTGAGATCTCTCCCACTGACGTATCATTTGGTCCACCCGAAACAGGTTGGCCAGGGTGAATAACATCGCCAGTTGGTTATCGTTTTTCAGCAGCCCCTTGTATCTGGCTTTCACGAAGCCGAACTGCCGCTTGATGATGCGAAACGGGTGCTCCACCTTGGCACGGATGCTTATACGATCCCGCAACGCGGGGATACCCAGTGGTCGCAGTTTGCCGTTGCTTTTAGGGATGTAAACCCGTCTGGCGGGCAAGGGCTGGTAGTGGCCTGAGAGTAATTCATCCCTGAGGATTTGCAGCT
>NZ_PSRU01000038.1:0-17066 GCF_003000935.1 Escherichia sp. R1 | reverse complement strand
CAGGTGTGTCATACACCACGTCAGCGGTGGGAACGGGCTACTGGTTCCTGCAGTTGCTGGACAGGGTTTCCCCGTCTCAGTGGGCGGCAATAGGCGTGCTGGGGAGTCTGCTGTTTGGGCTGCTGACATATCTGACTAACCTGTATTTCAAAATCAGAGAGGACCGGCGTAAGGCGGCGCGGGGAGAGTAAAGCGATGAAGAAAAAATACGAACTGGTTGTTAAAGGGATAAATAATTACCCGGATAAGATTACTGTTACTGTGGCACTGGAAGTTGGTGGGTATCCGTCACTGTTGTTGCCAGATGTGGCGATTAGTCTTGACCGTACTGAAGGTGCCACGCTGGAGTTTTACGAAGCTGAGGCGAAAAAGCAGGCGAAGCAGTTTTTCATGGATGTTGCTGCCGGGTTATGTGAAGGGAACGAACCGTTGCCGGAAAAGCGCCCCGTGATTTTAGAGGCGCAGAATGTATGGATAACCTACAAAGGAAATCTACCGGGAAGAATTACTGGTTCTCTGAAGACTCCACCGGAATCACAACCTTAATTCACTGACCGGAACAGATAAACCTGTCCGTGGGCAGAAACCGATAAATCCTGATAAATATCCATGAACGCAAAAATCAGATACGGCCTGTCGGCTGCCGTTCTGGCGCTGATTGCCGCTGGTGCGCCTGCGCCTGACATTCTCGACCAGTTTCTGGATGAAAAGGAAGGTAACCACACCACGGCATACCGTGATGGTGCGGGGATCTGGACCATCTGCCGTGGTGCCATCATGGTGGATGGTAAACCTGTTGTTCCAGGCATGAAGTTGTCGAAGGCAAAATGCGACCGGGTTAACGCCATTGAGCGTGATAAGGCGCTGGCATGGGTGGAGAAAAACATCAGAGTGCCACTGACCGAACCCCAGAAAGCGGGGATCGCGTCATTCTGTCCGTACAACATTGGTCCCGGTAAGTGTTTCCCGTCGACGTTTTACAGACGAATTAATGCAGGTGATCGAAAAGGTGCCTGCGAAGCGATTCGCTGGTGGATTAAGGACGGTGGCAGAGACTGCCGTATTCGTTCAAACAACTGTTACGGTCAGGTATCCCGTCGCGACCAGGAGAGTGCGCTGGCGTGCTGGGGAATTGACAGATAAGCAGAATATTTTGCTGAAAAATGCGGTTTGCTCACACGGACGGATAACACGAAATCCTGCGAACTGACAAAAACTAAGTGAATAAAAGTAAAAACCCCGTTTGTTGGCTGCAAGCGGGGTTTTGTGTTTCCTGACTCTGGAAAAGTCAAAGGAGAAAGTGTGTTTGATTTTAGCAAACTGATTCGGGAGATTCGAGTGATGGCTGAAAAATTATCCACCTGGAAGTTCATTCTTATCTGGCTGGTGTTTGTGATTATGGCCTCCGGTTATTTCATCGGTCAGATACGCTGGTGGTGAAATGAACCGCGTACTGTGCGTGGTCATCATTGCCCTGCTGGTGGCCTGTGGTGCGCTTAGTCTGGGGCTGAATCATTACCGTGATAACGCCATAACCTACAAAGCCCAGCGCGACAAAAATGTCAGAGAACTGAAGCTGGCGAACGCGGCAATTACTGACATGCAGATGCGTCAGCGTGATGTTGCTGCGCTCGATGCAAAATACTCGAGGGAATTAGCCGATGCGAGAGCTGAAAATGAAACTCTTCGCGCTGACGTTGCCGCTGGTCGTAAGCGCCTGCGTATCAACGCCACCTGTCCAGGTCCCGTGCGTGAAGCCACCGGTACCGCCCGCGTGGATAATGCAACCGGCCCCCAACTGGCAGACACCGCTGAACGGGATTATTTCATCCTCAGAGAACGGCTGATGACAATGCAGAAGCAGCTGGAAGGGGCGCAGGAATATATCCGCACTCAGTGCACTAAGCTGGCTTTTTATTATCCGGAGGATACATGAAGAAATTACGGGTAACCGTAGAACCTTTTCAGGGAACAATTCCGTTCCGTATTTTGCAGCGTGGTCGTGTTCTTGTTGAAGGTTCGTTCAGTGGTAAATGTACGCAATTACACTCCCGGACCTTTCAGGTGAATGCCACGAATGAAGAGCTAACCGTGGAGTGTACGATGAATGCCGCTAAATGCCGCATGGTATCCGCTGCATTACAGCCAGTGTGTTGAGCGACCTTATTATCCATGCGCGGTATTGTCGCCGTATTCCTGCATTAACAGAGACCGCAGCCCGACAGGGAGACTCCTCTGCGCGAGTGTGCGGGGATAATCAAAAACGATACACACCGGGGTTTACCGCGTTAACGGAGCGCGGCGTTGTCCCCTCATAGTCGCCTGTCCGGTGCGATGGTGGAAGAAACCGAACGTTCATTTCTCGTTATTTGTCATGCTGGTCGGGCGCAGATGCGTTGCATCTGTTGCCAGCCTTCTCCTGCAGGCTTCAATAACCCACGCTGAAAAGTTACCGGACCCTTTATGCTCAAGGGCTATGTTGATTTGTTCAATTATGTGATTGGGGAAACGGATATTGCGGGTTGTGGTTCTGCGGGTCCGGTTTTTCGATGACATATTTATTTCCTTTACTGATTGCCATATGACGGGGATTTTACATGGCTGAGCTTCGTACACTCCAGAGCAGAATCAAAACACTGAATACCCGACGGGTGAATATTCTGAAGGGGGAACAGCGTCGTGTCAGTGGCAGTGCACGTGTTTCCCTCAAGCGTCATATCTGGCTGAGGGACGCCGGGCAGTGCTGTATCTGTGGTCGTGTGGTTGACCTCTGTGACAGTGAACTCGATCACCGAATTGCACTTCAGTTCGGTGGTGGTAATGAGGAGACGAATCTCTGGACGCTCTGTACCGAATGCCATCGACAAAAGTCTGCTCGTGAAGCGGCGGGTGGTATGCCGGACCCGACGCTGCCGGAGGTGTCCGGAGGTAGTGACAGAGCGGACGACATCATCGGACTGTAACCCGACCCGGGGGGGGTATCATCCGGCGTAAAAAACGATCGCTTTGGACACCGCGCCCCCTCTCACGCAGAGAAAAAATTCCCGTTTCAGGGCAGTTAACATGTTAACTGGCTGCCCGGGCATTTTTGCGGTTTTTATCTTTATTATTCAGTTTGTTGTGCGGAAAAAATGTTAACAGGCTTTTTCAGCAAATGTTAACCAGGCAGCAGTTAACATTTGCGGCATGAGACGCCGGGGAAAAATGGGCTGAACCATACCCGGCTGAGTGCGTTCTGGACCCGGGAGGAGGCTGTGCTGACAACGCAAAAACGAAAATTTGCGCTGGCGCTCATGTCCGGGAAAAACAAAACAGCGTCAGCCATTGCCGCCGGTTATTCGGCGAAGACCGCCAGGGTTAAAGGCTCGCAGCTGGCAAAAGATCCGGAGGTGCTTGCGTTTATAGCCCGTAAACAATGCGAGACGGTGGAGGTGGATGAGGTTCCTGTTTACCGGCAGAAAAAATCAGAGCAGGAGGATAAACCCCGTCGCCGTGAGGCGGCTGCAATACCTCAGCCGGACGAAAATAATCCGGAGATGCCACCGTCCGCGGTGATGTCTCCTGGTATTGAATATATGGAGGATGGTCTTCCCGATCCGGTGAAAGCCATGGGGCGGATCCTGGTGGAAAACCTCTGCATTGATCCGAAACTGGCACTGGATGCGGCCTGGCGTCTGGCGCAGTTCACGCACCATAAAAAAGGGGATACCGGGAAAAAATCGGCAAAAGGTGATGCCGCGAAAAAAGCGGCTAACCGTTTTGCGGTGCCACCGCCACCCCGACTGGTGGTGAATAACGATAATGAGGGCAACGGATGATACCTGTATGGAGCACAGCCTGCCCGGACTGGGCAGAGCGCCTGAAAAAGGGGCTGTCGATTATTCCGGATCCGATTTATCCGGACGAGGCCGCACATGCCCTGGCGATTTTTAAACAACTGCGGATTGTGGATGCACCTGGTAGCCCGACGTTCGGGGAGTCCTGTGCACCGTGGGTGTTTGACCTGGTGGCGGCCCTGTTTGGCTCCTACGATGCGCAGACCGGTGTACGCCATATCAAGGAAGTTTTTATCCTTATCCCCAAGAAAAACTCGAAGTCCACGCTGGCCGCGGGGATCATGATGACTGCACTGTTACTGAACTGGCGGCAGGCGGCGGGTTACACGATTCTGGCCCCGACTGTGGAGGTGGCGGCCAACGCCTTCAACCCTGCCCGGGATATGGTACGACGTGACGATGATCTGGATGACCTCTGCCAGGTACAGACCCATATCCGGACCATCACCCACAGGGTGACAGACACCACCCTGAAGGTGGTGGCTGCCGATCCGAATACGGTGTCCGGTATCAAGTCCGTGGGTACGCTGATTGATGAGTTGTGGCTGTTTGGCAAGCAGTGCAAGGCGGAGGACATGTTACGTGAAGCCATAGGCGGCCTTGCCTCCCGCCCGGAAGGGTTTGTGGTGTATACGACCACCCAGTCGAATGAACCGCCTGCCGGGGTGTTCAGACAGAAACTGCAGTACGCCCGGGATGTGCGCGACGGCAAAATTCATGATCCGCACTTTCTGCCGGTGATATTTGAACACCCTCCTGAAATGGTGGAAAGCGGGGCTCACCTGCTGATGGAAAACCTCGCCATGGTCAATCCGAATCTCGGCTATTCAGTGGATGAGGCCTTTCTGTACCGGGAGTACCGTAAAGCCCGGGAAGCCGGTGAAGAGACATTCCGGGGGTTCATGTCAAAACACGCCAATGTGGAAATTGGTCTTGCCCTGCGCTCTGACCGCTGGGCGGGGGCTGATTTCTGGGAAGAGCAGGGCCGTTGTATCAGCCTGGACGATATCCTGCGTCGTGCTGATGTGGTGACGGTGGGGATTGACGGCGGAGGGCTGGATGATCTGCTGGGGATGTATGTGATTGGGCGTGACCGGGAGACCCGCGAATGGCTGGGCTGGGGCCATGCCTGGGCGCATGAAACCGCGGTGGTCCGACGGAAGAGCGAGGCGTCCCGGTTTCAGGATCTTGTTGCCTGTGGAGATATGACCATTGTCCGGCGTGTCGGGGATGACACGGCGGAAGTGGCGGAATATGTGCGTCGCATTCATGAGGCTGAGTTACTGGACCATATCGGTATTGACCCGTCAGGGGTGGGGCAGATTCTGGATTCACTGGCGGAAGCCGGGATCCCCGACGGAATTGTGGTGGGGATAAGCCAGGGCTGGAAGCTGGGCGGGGCCATCAAAACCACCGAGCGCAAACTGGCTGAAGGGGTACTGGTGCATGGTGGCCAGCCCCTGATGGCCTGGTGTGTCGGCAATGCCCGGGTGGAGCCTAAAGGTAACGCCATCCTTATTACCAAACAGGCCAGCGGACGGGGAAAAATTGACCCGCTGATGGCGCTCTTCAATGCGGTGTCCCTGATGTCCCTGAATCCGGAACCGAAAAAGAAAGCGTATGAGGTTTTTTTCATATAACCCTGCTCACCCTGTAACCATCATGAACCGCTGCGGCGGTTTTTTTTATTTTCAGGAGGCTGATGTGACTCTTAAACGGGCCTGTTCCCTGCTGACGGTGAAATCCTTCAGTGAGGATGAACGGGTGATCACCGGGATTGCGTCAACGCCTTCTCCGGATCGGGATGGTGACATCCTGGAGCCGGAGGGGGCGGAGTTTGGCAGTACGATCCCGTTTCTCTGGCAGCATGACCATTCCCGCCCTGTAGGCCAGTGTACGGTGCGTCGGATCAGGGAAGGGCTGGAAATCACGGCAACACTGGTGAAGCCCGTACCGGATATGCCGTCGCAACTGGCTGCCCGGCTGGATGAGGCATGGGCTGCCATTAAGACCGGGCTGGTCAGGGGGCTTTCTGTGGGCTTCCGGCCCCATGAATACACTTATCTGGACGGAGGCGGACTGCATTTTCTGCGCTGGGAGCTGATGGAGGTGTCTGCCGTCACCGTGCCCGCGAATGCGGAATGCACCATCCAGACCATTAAATCTTTCGACCGCCCGTTTTCTGCCGCGTCCGGCAACCGGAAACCGGTGGTGAAAATCGCATCTTCTGCCGGCGCTTCGGCACAGTCAATAACCTCTTTTCATAAGGAAAAGTCAGCAATGAATACTGGTGAACAGATTAAAAGTTTTGAAAACAAGCGTGCGGCGCTGGCAGCCTCCCTTGAGGAGGTCATGACCAAAGCCGCAGAGGAAGGCCGCACACTGGATGTGGAAGAGGAAGAGCACTACGACAACACCGCAGCGGAAATCCGTCAGGTGGATGCGCACCTGAAGCGTCTGCGTGAACTGGAAACCAGTAAGGCCGCCACGGCACAGCCGGTGAAACAGGCCGGTAACGGGAATGTGGCCACGGTGGCTTCAGCGCCGGTGATCCGTGTTGAGCAGAAACTGGAGAAGGGGATTGGTTTCGCCCGCTTTGCCAAATCACTGGCCGCGGCTAAAGGTGTCCGCTCTGAAGCCCTGGAAGTGGCCCGTCGTCAGTATCCGGATGACAGCCGTCTGCATCATGTCCTGAAGTCGGCGGTGGGGGCAGGGACCACCACGGACCCACAGTGGGCAGGCAGCCTGTCTGAATATCAGGAATATGCGCAGGACTTTATTGATTATCTGCGTCCGCAGACCATTATCGGGCGATTTGGTCATGGCGGGATCCCGGCACTTCGTCAGGTGCCGTTCAATATTCGCGTGCATGCCCAGGTGTCCGGTGGTGCTGCCGGCTGGGTGGGGCAGGGTAAGGCCAGACCCCTGACGAAGTTTGATTTTGAATCCATCACCTTCAGTCATGCGAAGGTGGCGGCTATTGCGGTACTGACGGAAGAGCTGATCCGTTTTTCCAGTCCTGCCGCCGATGCGCTGGTCCGTAATGCACTGGCGGAAGCGGTGGTGGCGCGTCTGGACACAGACTTTGTGGACCCGAAAAAAGCGGCGGTGGCCGATGTTTCCCCTGCGTCCATCACCCATGATGTGAAGGGCACGGCATCAACCGGTAACCCGGATACGGATGCGGAAGCCGCGTTTGGTCAGTTTGTGGCAGCAAACCTGCAGCCCACCGGTGCGGTCTGGCTGATGTCCAGCACAAATGCCCTGGCGCTGTCCATGCGTAAAAATGCGCTGGGTCAGAAGGAATATCCGGACATGACCCTGCTTGGCGGCACCTTCCAGGGCCTGCCGGTGATTGTCTCCCAGTACGTGGGTGACCAGCTGGTGCTGGTGAATGCGCCGGATATTTATCTGGCTGATGACGGCGGTGTGGCGGTGGATATGTCCCGTGAAGCGTCACTGGAGATGCAGTCTGAACCGACCAGCGACAGCAGCACACCGTCACCGGTGGAGCTGGTCTCCATGTTCCAGACCGGCAGCGTGGCCATCCGTGCGGAGCGCTGGATCAACTGGCGTCGTCGCCGTACCGCGGCAGTGGCGGTGATCACCGGTGTGAACTACGGAACTGCGTCCGGCGGCTGAGTCTGATGAGGAGGGCGGGAGGCGCGAGCTTCCCGCAGTAACTGATGGCAAAAATCCAGTATCTGCAGGGCACGCATGATGCCCGGGCCGGGGATATCCGTGATGTGGCACAGCCGTGTGCGGAGGTGCTGGTTCGCCTGGGGAAGGCGGAGTACATCACAGTGCGACGTCCGGCAGGTCAGAAAAAGAAACGTGATGCGGAGCATGGCGAATGTGGAACCTTTTGCGGCGAACCCGAAAAAACCAGAAATCAGGACGTGATGTAAAAGAGGTGGGCTGGACCAGCCTGTTTCAGGCGGTGGCTGAGCCTTTTGCCGGTGCCTGGCAGCAGGGTGTGAAAGCCGATCCGGAAACCGTTTTGTCCTTTCACGCGGTGTTTTCTTGCATTTCGCTGATATCCCAGGATATCGCCAAAATGCGGCTGCGCCTGATGCAGACCGATACACAGGGGATCCGCCGTGAAAAACGACAGGGGGATATTGCCCGTCTCTGTCGTCGTCCCAATGCACAGCAGAATCGTATCCAGTTTTTTGAACTGTGGCTGAACGCCAAACTGCGTCACGGCAATACGGTGGTGTTGAAAATCCGTAACTCCCGGGGGCAGATCAAAGAACTGCGTATTCTGGACTGGAGCCGGGTTGAACCTCTGGTGGCGGATGACGGCGAGGTGTTCTATCGCATTACACCGGACCGGAACTGCGGGATCACTGAGGCGGTGACGGTGCCTGCCAGGGAAGTGATCCACGACCGGTTTAACTGTTTTTTTCATCCGCTTGTGGGGCTGCCGCCGGTGTATGCTGCCGGGCTGGCGGCCACGCAGGGGCATCATATTCAGGAAAATTCGACGTCTTTTTTCAGAAATGGCGGCAGGCCGTCCGGGGTGATTGAGATCCCCGGCAGTATTACGGAAGAAAATGCGAAAAAACTGAAGAGCAACTGGGACAGCGGGTATACAGGCGAAAATGCGGGGAAAACGGCCATTCTGAGCAACGGGGCAAAATACAACCCCACGACGTTTTCACCGGTGGATGCGCAGACGGTGGAACAACTGAAGATGACCGCTGAAATTGTCTGTTCGGTGTTCCGTGTCCCGGCCTACAAGATTGGCGTGGGACAACCGCCTTCCAGTGACAACGTGGAGGCGCTGGAGCAGCAGTATTATTCCCAGTGCCTGCAGACGCTGATTGAGTCCATTGAACTGTTACTGGATGAGGCGCTGGAAACGGGGGAAAACGAGAGTACAGAATTTGATGTCACCACGCTGCTGAGAATGGACAGTGAGCGGCGCATGAAAACGCTGGGGGATGCGGTGAAAAATACGCTTCTCACGCCCAATGAGGCCCGTAAACGGGAGAACCTGCCGCCTCTGGCCGGCGGTGATGCACTGTATCTTCAGCAGCAGAACTACAGTCTGGAGGCGCTGTCCCGTCGTGATGCCCGTGAGGATCCGTTCGCGTCGACCGGGAAAACAGTTTCATCACAGCTGCCTGACGGCGCATCTGACGGTAATAAGGCCATAAGCGAAACAGAGCGTGATGCGGTGAAGGCGATGTTCAGGGGGATACTGCGAAAATGACAGAGCGTGAACTGTCCATTATCCGTGCGCTGGGTGAAGAATTCGCCACGGTGCTGGCGGATTTACAGCGCACATTTGAGGAGAAGATGGCCGCACAGTCGGGGGCGTTTGAAGAGAAACTGGCTTCCCTGTCTGCTCTGTTACAGAAGCATGTGACGGTGGATGAGGTGCGCCCTGTTCTGCAGGCGATGATGAATGACGCCGTGGGGGCCATTCCGGTACCGCGCGATGGTCGTGATTATGATCCGGAGGTGCTGCAGCAGGCGGTGAATGATGCGGTCGCGAAAATACCGGTACCGGCGGACGGTAAAAGTGTCACTGCGGATGATGTACGCCCGATGATCGAGCAGATGGTGAAGGACGCAGTGAGTCATATCCCTGCTCCGCGCGATGGTCGTGATTATGATCCGGAGGTGCTGCAGCAGGCGGTGAATGATGCGGTCGCGAAAATACCGGTACCGGCGGACGGTAAAAGTGTCACTGCGGATGATGTACGCCCGATGATCGAGCAGATGGTGAAGGACGCAGTGAGTCATATCCCTGCTCCGCGCGATGGTCGTGATTATGATCCGGAGGTGCTGCTGAGGGCGGTGAATGACGCTGTCGGAAAACTTCCGGTACCGGCAGATGGAAAAAGTATCACACCGGATGATGTGCGTCCGATGCTCGAGCAGATGGTGACGGATGCCGTGAGTCATATCCCCGTTCCGCGCGACGGTCGTGACTACGATCCGGAAGTTCTGCAGAAGGCGGTTCTGGATGCGGTGAGTGCCCTGCCGGCTCCACAGGACGGGCGTGATGCTACGGCACTGGAAATATTCCCGGCGATTGATGAGCAAAAATCCTTTCCCCGGGGCACGTATGCCACACACCAGGGCGGACTCTGGCGGGCGTATGAAAAAACGCACGGGATGCGGGGATGGGAATGCCTGGTTGACGGGGTGGCCGATATTGACGTCAGCATGACCGGCGAACGGTCGTTCACTGTGGTGGTCCGGCAGAGCAGTGGCCAGTGTACGGAAAAAACATTTTCCCTGCCGGTGATGCTCTATCGCGGTGTATTCAGAACCGGCGAAACCTACCACCCCGGCGATACGGTGACGTGGGGGGGCTCGTTGTGGCACTGCAACAGCATGACCGGTGATAAACCCGGAGAAGCTCATTCATCAGGCTGGACCCTGGCTGCAAAACGAGGGCGGGATGCAGGAGGTGGAAAGTGACAGCATTACTGACACTGGAAGAAATCAAGGCTCATCTGCGTGTTGACCATGACGCGGATGATGACATGCTGATGGACAAGGTTCGTCAGGCTACAGCTGTGCTGCTGGCCTACATTCAGGGCAGCCGGGATAAGGTAATCCGTGAGGACGGTGAACTGATCCCGGGCGAGGCATTAACCCGGATGAAGGGGGCTGCCATGCGCCTGACCGGGATGTTGTACCGGAATCCGGATCTTGCGGAGCGGGAAGACCTCGTGCAGGGGGAACTGCCGTTTTCTGTGTCCGTGCTGATTTACGATTTGCGTTGTCCGACGGTGTTATGAGGAGGGGGGGGGATGGCAATATCTGCAGGTCGTCTGACACAGATGATAAGTGTTCTGAACCCGGTGTTAACCCGTAATGCTGCCGGAGAAATGACGGAAGAGTGGGTGTCATGCGGGAAAATTCATGCGGATATCCGGGGCAGGAGCAGCCGGGAGCGGATGCAGTCCGGTGCGGAAATGGCTCAGGCGGAAATCCGCATCTGGGTGCGCGGTCAGTCCGGCCGGGAAATCACAGCAGCGTCACGACTTCATGTGCTGAGTGGTCCATGGCGTGACCGGATCCTGAACGTTGTCGGGCTGCCCGTGCCGGATACGACCGGCGGGCGTCTGGAAATTCTCTGTCGGCTGGGAGGGGAAAAATGATCGAAACCCTGCTGGATTTTTCGGGGCTGGAGGACATCAGCCGCGATTTGCAGCTTCTGAGTGGTGCGGAAAATAACCGGGTGCTGCGTGAGGCAACCCGTGCGGGTGCGAATGTGCTGAAAGAAGAAGTGGTGTCACGGGCACCGGTACGCAGGGGAAAACTGCGCCGCAATGTGGTGATCCTTTCCCGGCGCTCCCGCGATGGCGGGATGGAATCCGGTGTCCATATCCGTGGTGTTAATCCGGACACCGGTAACAGCGATAACACCATGAAGGCGGATAACCCGCGCAATGCTTTCTACTGGCGGTTTGTGGAAATGGGGACCGTGAATATGCCACCGCACCCGTTTGTGCGCCCGGCGTTTGATGTGCGCAGTGAACAGGCAGCTCAGGTGGCGATTGCGCGGATGAACCGGGCCATTGATGAGGTACTGAGACGATGACGGAGGCGGATTTGTATCCTCATCTGGCGCATCTTGCCGGCGGGCAGGTGTACCCGTATGTGGTCCCCCTGCTGGATGGCAGGCCGTCGGTGGCGCTTCCGTGGGTGGTTTTCAGCCTGATTTCATCGGTGTCAGCGGACGTGATGGGCGGGCAGGCGGAGTCCTCAGTGTCGGTGCAGATAGACGTTTATGCCGGGACTGTGACGCAGGCGCGTCAGATACGTCAGGACGCCCGTGAAGCCATAATGCTGCTGGCCCCGGGATCCGTCAGTGAAATGCAGGACTATATTCCGGAAAACCGCTGTTACCGTGCAACCCTGGAGTTTCAGGTCACGGTGTGACTTTTTCTTTTTTTCTACAAAACCATACCCCGCCGCGTGCGGGTTTTTTATTATCAGGAGGCAGAATGTCTGCTTTGTATGAACGCTCACAGCTGACGCAGGTGATGATTTCATCTGCCCCGGCGACTGCTGAAACTATGGATAAGGCGGAATATCTGCGCCTGGACTGCACCATCAAGGAAGTCCAGTTCACCGCCGGTCAGAAACAGGATATTGATGTGACCACGCTCTGCTCCACAGAGCAGGAGAACATCAACGGTCTGGGGGCGTCGTCTGAGATTTCCATGTCGGGTAATTTTTATCTGAATCAGGCCCAGAACGCCCTGCGTGATGCCTATGACAATGACGCGTTGTATGCGTTTAAGGTGCTGTTTCCGTCCGGTAAGGGCTTTAAATTCCTGGCGGAAGTGCGTCAGCACACCTGGTCATCCGGTACCAACGGCGTGGTGGCTGCAACGTTCTCACTGCGTCTGAAAGGCAAACCGGTGTCCTTTGTGGTACCGCTGGCGTTTGTGAAAAATCTGGATAAAACACTTACCGTGAATACCGGTGCGCTGCTGACAATGTCAGTCAGTGCCAACGGGGGAACGCCGCCGTATAAATACGCCTGGAAGAAGGATGGTCAGCCG
Organism: Escherichia sp. R1; assembly: GCF_003000935.1. NCBI lineage: Bacteria > Pseudomonadati > Pseudomonadota > Gammaproteobacteria > Enterobacterales > Enterobacteriaceae > Escherichia > Escherichia sp. R1. The sequence goes on along the minus strand of NZ_PSRU01000038.1, from coordinate 4,693 downwards.
GTTGACGGGCAGACGACAGACACCTTCAGTAAGCCAGGTGCGCAGTCCGCTGATGCGGGGAAATATACCTGCGTGGTGACCGATTCGGCAGAGAAAGCACAGAGTGTGACGTCTTTTGAATGCACCGTGACAGTGAGCGCAGCCGCCTGATAAGGGGATGGGTCATCATGAAAAAGGATCTGAAAACGCTGGCGCTGGCCAGACTGTCAGGGTTTCGTCATAAAACGGTGAAGGTGCCGGAATGGGGTAATGTCAGCGTGGTGCTGCGGGAGCCTTCGGCAGAGGCCTGGTATCTGTGGCAGGAAGTGCTCAATGGTGATGGAGAGGATGACGATACCCTGTCGGTGGTGGCGAAAACCCGCCGTAACCTGGAAGCGGATGTGACGCTGTTCTGCGATGTCCTGTGTGATACGGATCTGCAGCGGGTGTTCACTCCGGACGACCGTGAGCAGGTGCTGGCCGTCTATGGTCCGGTACATGCCCGGTTGCTGCGTCAGGCACTGGAACTGATCGCTGATGCAGAGTCGGCCAGAAAAAAGTAGCCCGCCCGGAAATTCGCTTTCTGATGCGACTTGCGCTCCGTCTGGGGCGCACCTTATCCGAACTGCGGCACAGCCTGAGTGCGAGCGAGGCGATGATGTGGATGGAGTTCGACAGGGTATCCCCGCTGGGTGATGAGCGCGGGGATATCCGTAATGCACAGATCGTGAAAGCGGTTTTCGGGGCACAGGGGATGAATGTTGCACTGAAGGACGCCATGCTCTGCTGGGGCGAGGATGAGGATAAGCCGGAGGTGGATCCGTTTGCGGCGCTGGAAGACGCGCTGAACTTTGCAGCACAGTCATGAATGATGAGAACCGCTGAGGCGGTTTTTTTACGCCCGGAGAAAGGTGAATGGCGACGTTACGTGAACTGATTATCAAAATTTCGGCAAATTCGCAGTCATTCCAGTCGGAGATCCAGCGGGCTTCCCGCATGGGCAGTGAATATTATCGGACCCTGCAGAATGGCGGGCGTCAGGCTGCCGCAGTCGCCCGGGAGCAGCGACGCGCCCTGGCTGAGCTGAACAGCCAGTTGACGGAAATCCGCGCTTCAGCTGCCGGAACGGCGGGGGCATTTGCCGGTGCCTTTGCCACCGGGCACCTGATTTCTCTGGCCGATGAATGGAGTTCCGTGAATGCCCGACTGAAACAGGCGTCGCAGTCATCCGATGAATTTTCGTCATCACAGAAAGTGCTGATGGATATCAGCCAGCGGACGGGCACGGCATTTTCAGATAATGCGGCCCTGTTTGCCCGCTCGGCAGCCTCAATGCGTGAATATGGTTACAGTGCTGATGATGTGCTGAAGGTGACGGAGGCCATTTCGACAGGACTGAAACTGTCAGGGGCTGGAGTTGCGGAATCCGGTTCGGTGATCACCCAGTTCAGCCAGGCACTGGCACAGGGTGTACTGCGTGGCGAAGAATTTAATGCTGTTAACGAAAATGGCGACCGGGTGATCCGCGCGCTTGCTGCGGGGATGGGTGTGGCCCGTAAAGATCTGAAGGCAATGGCGGATGACGGAAAACTGACAGCGGATAAAGTGGTCCCTGCGTTAATCAGCCAGCTGGGGATATTACGTGATGAATATGCGGCCATGCCGGAAACGGTTTCCGGTAGTATCACGAAGGTGGAAAACGCCTTTATGGCCTGGGTGGGCGGTGTGAATGAAGCCAGCGGCTCGACGAAAACGCTCTCCGGCGTGCTGAATGGTGTGGCCGGACATATTGATGCAGTGGCAACAGCAGCGGGGGCGCTGGTTGCCGTCGGGGTTGCCCGGTACTTTGGCAATATGGCCTCCGGAGCGGTGTCTGCCACGGCAGGACTTGTGACGGCAGCACGTAATGAAGTGGCACTGGCGGAAGCACAGCTCAGGGGGACGCAGATTGCCACGGCGCGGGCAAGGGCAGCCGTGTACCGTGCACAGCAGGCTGTGGCGGCAGCCCGCGGGACGGAGATGCAGATTGCTGCAGAAGCCCGTCTGGCGGCCACACAGGAACGCCTGAACAGAAATATTGCTGCCAGAACCGCAGCCCAGAATGCGCTGAACAGTACAACGGCGGTGGGTTCACGTCTGATGACTGGTGCGTTGGGACTGGTTGGTGGCGTACCCGGACTGGTGATGCTGGGGGCAGCAGCATGGTATACGCTGTACCAGAATCAGGAGCAGGCCAGGGAGTCAGCGCGCCAGTATGCACTGACGATAGATGAAATCGCGCATAAAACGCCGTCAATGTCTTTGCCTGAAGCCTCAGATAATGAAGGACGAACACGGGCGGCGCTGACAGAGCAGAACCGGCTGATTGATGAACAGGCCAGCCGGGTGAAATCCCTGCAGGAAAAAATCGCTGGATATCAGTATGTTCTGGCTAACCCTGGCTGGACAACCGGTGACGGATTCATGATAAACCATCTGACATCGGTGAAGACCGTAACGGAAGGGCTTTCTCAGGCAACAGAGCAGCTTGCCGTTGAGCAGTCCCGTCTGGCACAGATGCAGGAAAAAGCGCAGTCCATTCAGGATGTGCTTGCCGGGCTGGAAGACCGTCGTGTGGCGTTAATTCGTCAGCAGGCGGCAGAGCAGAATAAGGTGTACCAGTCCATGCTGGTTATGAACGGTCAGCATACGGAATTCAACCGTCTGCTGGGGCGGGGGAATGAACTGCTTCAGCAGCGGCAGGGACTGGTGAATGTGCCGTTACGGCTGCCACAGACCACTCTGGATAATAAACAGCAGAGCGCCCTGACAAAAACAGAGCGTGAGCTGGCCCTGTCCAGACTGAAAGGGGAAGAAAAAGAGCGTGCCCGGCTGGGGTATGCGGCCGATGACCTCGGTTTTGTGGGGGATTCGTATCAGGAGGCGAGACAGCGTTATATCAGTAATGCTCTGGAAGCCTGGCGTAATAACGAGGCGAACAAACCTAAATCCCGGGGTGGAAAATCAGAGACGGAAAAAGCGGAAGACAGTTTTTCCCGGCTACTGAAACAGCAGAAAGAGCAACTGGCACTGGCGGGTCAGAATACAGAACTGGCGAAGCTGAAGTACCAGACTGCGCAGGGAGAACTGAAAACCCTGACGGAGATGCAGAAGCAGGAACTGCTGCGTAACGCGGCCCTGATTGACCAGCAAAAAATCCGGGAACAGTTGCGATCCCGGGAAGAGACCCTGAAGAATGATAATGTGGCTGCGCGTGCATCAAATGAAGCCGAACTGCTGGGGTACGGGCAGGGAGAACGAGCCAGGGAACGCATGCGGGAGTTGCAGCAGATCCGCGACAGCTTCCGCCAGAAGGATGCGGACCTTCAGTCTCAGTATCAGACCGGGGATATCAGTGAGGATTTTTACAGACAGGCACGGGCACAGAACGCGCAGTATCTGAGCGAACGCCTTAAGGACCAGGCAGCCTTTTATGCCGAATCGGATGCGCAGCGTGCGGACTGGCAGAAAGGCTTGCAGGAGGGGCTCAGTAACTGGGTGGACAATGCATCCGATTACGCCTCTCAGGCAGCACAGCTGGCAACGGAGGGGATTTCAGGACTGGTGAATAACATCACGGAGATGCTGAACGGAAACAAAGTGGAATGGCGCAACTGGGCCTCATCCGTACTGCAGGAAATCTCAAAAGTTCTTATGAATGCCGCGATTGTCAACGGAATTAAGACGGCGGCAAACGGTATGTCCGGTGCGGGAGGATTTATTGGCAGCATTGGTGACTGGCTGGGCGGTGCGGTGGCCAATGCAAAAGGCGGCGTGTATACCTCGGCAAACCTGAGTGCGTACAGCAACAGCATTGTGGACACGCCCACGTACTTTGCGTTTGCAAAAGGGGCCGGGCTGATGGGGGAAGCCGGACCTGAAGCCATTATGCCCCTGACCCGGGCGGCGGATGGCTCGCTGGGCGTACGCGCGGTGGGCAGTATGAACGGCAGTGCCGGTCTGGTGTATTCCCCGGTCTACCACATCGCCATTCAGAATGACGGGGCTAACGGACAGATAGGGCCGGAGGCGGCAGGCAGTCTTGTGCAGCTGATTGACCAGCGGGTGCAGGCGGTGATGCTGTCCATGCGACGTGACGGAGGAATGCTGAGTGGCTGAGATAAAAACGCTGCATCTGGTCCCGCGTGAAGGGATGCAGGTGAGTGAGAAACCGTCGGTGGTGAGGGTTCGGTTTGGTGACGGTTATGAACAGCGCCGACCGACGGGACTTAATGCCAGACTGAAGACGTTTCAGGCGGTGTTCCGGGTGACGGATGAACCAACCCGGCGCTGGCTGGATGAATTTTTATCCTGGCATGGTGGTTACCGTGCCTTTTTGTGGCGACCGCCGAAACATAACCGGACGGTGAGGGTGGTATGCCGGGAGTGGAGCGTCACAGATAACGCCAGGTACAGTGATTTCAGTTGTACGATTGAGCAGGTGGTGAACTGATGCAGGATATTCACGAAGAAAGTCTGAACGAGTCGGTTAAATCAGAGCAGTCACCGCGGGTGGTACTCTGGGAAATCGACCTGACGGTACAGGGCGGTGAGCGGTATTTTTTCTGTAATGAGCTGAATGAAAAAGGGGAGCCGGTCACCTGGCAGGGGCGTAAGTATGAGGCATACCCGATTGACGGCAGCGGCTTTGAGATGAACGGCCGGGGCAGCAGTG
>NZ_PSRU01000037.1:0-17209 GCF_003000935.1 Escherichia sp. R1 | reverse complement strand
TCTGAGGCAGCACCTGGCACGGCTGGGACGGAAGTCGCTGTCGTTCTCAAAATCGGTGGAGCTGCATGACAAAGTCATCGGGCATTATCTGAACATAAAACACTATCAATAAGTTGGAGTCATTACCTGCTTTTTCGGTTGAAAAGAAATTGATTGAATTACTGGAAAAACAATCTGGTCTCCATACGTCTGTGGATTGCAGTACTCCCCTTACAGAGCAGAGTCTGTCGAGAAATGACGGTGAAGACCAGACCAGAAGAAACGCTGAAAATATGTTCGGAGATGACTGAACTAACCCAGCCTGGCCAGGGGAATATCTCGCCATTTAGTTGTATAACACTGACTCAACATTTCCCGTTTCATTTGCCATTCAGGGGCGGTTCCTCGCCCCGCAAACCACACTTTCCCTTTTCCCGACTGGTTCAGTTCATCGAGTGTTTTCATTAACTTTTCACTGTTTTTACGGGGCTGGATTTCATCAAATAATCCCGGCTGCGCTATACCCGATGGTGTGAAATCAGCCAGCATGACTCCTGCCTTCATATAGCGGTACCCTTCACGCCAGACATGGTTTAAGGCTCTGCATGCGGCGGCAATAATGTCCCGGCTGTCCTGTGTGGGCAATGAAAGCTTTTCCACAGCGGCATTGCTGTAACAGGGTTCAGGGGGATGTCCGTACAAATGTCGTCACCTGCCGGCAATACTGACTCTCCCCACGTAGTTTCTCTGCGGCCCGCTCTGCATACTGAACAACAGCCTGGTGCATGGCATCTTTGTCTGTGATTCGTTCACCAAAACTGCGACTATGTCAACGCCACGATGTTTGACCGTTATTTGCCATTTTCATGCCCGCTAAATACTTTCGTTACTGATGCTGTCCGCTTTGCACCATTTCATCATCACTGATTGGCGTTGTGTTTTTGGTCAGCACTCCAGCTTTACGTTTCTCTTTTAACCGGTAACTCTCTCCTTGTTCTTTTTGACGGACGCATTTTACGTTTGGGCTGGATGTAGTAACGCAGCATGGAACGTCCGCCCGTATAACCCATTGCCTTAATCTCCGCGAAGATAACCTCGCTATTCCAGACATTCTCTGCCAGGCGCATGTCGATGTAATCCATAAACGGTTTCAGCTTAACCATTTTGTGGCGGGTCTTTCTGGCTGGCGGTTCAGGGTATTTGAGGTAGCGTCTGACCGTCCGTTCAGAGCAACCAATCTGAGCCGCAATATCGACAATGTACGCGCCCTGCTGGCGCATTTGCTTTATCATGTAAAAGTCCTCTCTGCTCAGCATGTTGATGTCCTTTCTGGTGTGAGAACCTTAAGGAAACAACATGTTGGGTGGAGCGGACAATCCAAATGGTGAATTACCGTCTTATATCACTGGCGCTGACACCTGTAGTTTGTATACACAATCCCTGGCATTGAAACACACATATGAAGTGTACTTCGGATATGACCGTACGCTCAGGAAGTACGGCAGATTCCGTCAAAAATTACCTGTAAAGACAGACATCAGAAAAAACAGTGCTCGCCGCAGACCGGTGACCGGGCGAAGCCCGCGAACCGGCGAGGAAGCGCAATGTATCTGTAGTTACAGGGAGCAGGTACGCCCTGAAGCCCTTTCATAAAACGGTTGTGTGCGCTGTCCTTCTGGAATGATTTATCCACATATCCGGAGGCCCGATCCAGTAAACAGATCCATGAATGATCAACAAAGGATCCATTAAAGATCCCCATATCGCTGCAAACCTTGTCACTCATGGGCCGGGACCACGATCACATAAGCTGTGGCATGTTACTGATAAACTGTAACATGCTAATGATAAGCTGTATTCAGTAATCCATATACTGAAGTAAGTTAATGACATAAACTATGGTCAGTATGCCAGACTCAGTTGTTAAATACAGGCTGCAGGTTTTTCTTCAGTCAGTTAGCGGAGTTCTGACACACGATTTTCTGTTTATTCTTTTACTGTCCACAGGCTGGAGGCTTTCTGGAAAACGAAAATTCAGACATCAAAAAACTGTTCGGCGAGGTGGATAAGTCCTCCGGTGAGCTGGTGACACTGACACCAAACAATAACAACACCGTACAACCTGTGGCGCTGATGCGTCTGGGCGTTTTTGTACCGACCCTTAAATCACTGAAGAACAGTAAAAAAAATACACTGTCACGTACTGATGCCACGGAAGAGCTGACACGTCTTTCCCTGGCCCGTGCTGAGGGATTCGATAAGGTTGAGATCACCGGCCCCCGCCTGGATATGGATAATGATTTCAAGACCTGGGTGGGGATCATTCATTCCTTTGCCCGCCATAACGTGATTGGTGACAAAGTTGAACTGCCTTTTGTTGAGTTTGCAAAACTGTGTGGTATACCTTCAAGCCAGTCATCCCGCAGGCTGCGTGAGCGCATCAGCCCTTCCCTGAAGCGCATTGCCGGTACCGTGATTTCGTTTTCCCGTACCGATGAGAAGCACACCCGGGAATATATCACCCATCTGGTACAGTCAGCTTACTACGATACTGAGCGGGATATTGTGCAGTTACAGGCCGATCCCCGCCTGTTTGAACTGTACCAGTTTGACAGAAAAGTCCTTCTCCAGCTTAAGGCGATTAATGCCCTGAAGCGACGGGAGTCCGCCCAGGCACTCTACACCTTTATAGAGAGCCTGCCCCGGGATCCGGCACCGATATCGCTGGCGCGGCTGCGTGCACGCCTCAATCTGAAGTCTCCTGTATTTTCCCAGAACCAGACGGTCAGACGGGCAATGGAGCAGTTGCGCGAGATTGGATATCTTGATTACACGGAGATCCAGCGGGGGCGGACAAAATTCTTCTGTATTCACTACCGGCGTCCCCGGTTAAAAGCGCCGAATGACGAGAGTAAGGAAAATCCGTTGCAACCTTCACCTGCGGAAAAAGTCAGTCCGGAGATGGCGGAGAAGCTTGCCCTGCTTGAGAAACTGGGCATCACGCTGGATGACCTGGAAAAACTCTTCAAATCCCGCTGAACATAAACTGTAGTCAGTGAAGAGCGCTCCTTTACTGACTACAGCTTATATTAACCGGTGCAGTGAGTGGTCTGCTCACTGCAGTTTATATTCTGTTTCCTGCAGTGCTGTCTGTAGCTGAGCTGCCATCTGCCTGTCCCTTACGTAAGTGATCCCGTAACCTGATGCTGAGGCATTGCTCCCTTCATAAAACATGACTTACTCACTACAGCTTATATACATGCTCCAGCTTATGTTATGTCTGTTCTGCTGACCACAGCTTATATAAGGAAGCGCGTATGCCGTCACCTCAGGGGAGGCAGTGTACGCAGGATCTCCGCAGCATCCCGCCCGTCACCTGTGAAAGGCACTGCCAGCGTGGCAGCCATATCCAGTGCAAACACTCTGGTATAAACCTCCATCGAACGTGGATCCCTGTGACCAGCCAGTGCCTGGATGACTTTCCGGGGCTGGCGGTGATAGAGCATGTGCATGATATAGCTGTGCCGGAAGGTGTGTGGTGTGACCGGAATCGAAAAGTGTACCCCGTCAGCTTCGGCCCGTCTGACAGCCTGCTTCAGCCAGTTGCGCATGGTTTCGTCGGTCACGGCCCATAATGGTTCACGACGACGGGGCCGGGTGGTGATCATCCAGCTTTCCATCTGCCTGACATAGCTTATATCTGTCAGCGGCACCAGTCGCACTTCATCTTTTGGCGGGCGTCCGCGTCGCGCACGCACTTTTTCGGACAGGATCCGCACAAACGGTCTTACTCCATTCAGGTCAAATGATTCCGGCGTCAGCATCCGGGCTTCGCCAATACGCATTCCGGTATTCCAGAGGGTGGCGAACAGCATATGGTGACGCTGATCCGGCATATAGAAGAGAAGGGCACTCACTTCCGGGGCCAGCAGGTAGGCCGGTGTGGCCCCCGTGGAAGTGGCCATTCTTCTCAGGGAGAGCGCTGTTGCAAAATCCACCCCCGGCGCAATGGGTAACAGGGAGACGCGTTCTGGTGAATTCTGCAGGGGAATGACATTGTTCATGAGTTATTTTTCACGTAGCACACGCACTGTTTATGGATACAGGTATTCTGACCTGAACGCCCGGATCCTTCCACGACAATAAATCGCAGCGCGCGGATCCTTTTGTTTGCTTATCACGCATTATTGCGGGTAAAACCAAATACGTAAAGGTATGTTTTGCAGCAGGGATCCCGTATTAAGCCAGTCGTGGCGCGGGCTGAGGGCTGGTTTGCCGTTTTTGGGAGAATTGGGGTAATGCCAGGAACAGGCAGATACGGAGAAAAATCCTGCAGATAACCTTCTACGACAACTGAAGGTGTCTGACGCCATATTCTTAGCTACTTCTCAGTTTTAAGGCGGCTTAGTCACAACATAAGGTTATGCATAATAAGCATATTTTATTATGTTATGTTATGGTCTTGTTCATGCATGAACTGTTATCTATTCAGTCACTTTTAACGTTTTATATCATACTGCATATGACACAATCATCTTCTATATTCAGATTAAAAATATTATGACGACGATCAAATAAATTTAGTGAAATCATTACTTACAATAATATGTTTATGACATAATTTATCAAAAATATCCGACAACCTTCCTGAAAGGTTACTGCGAGGAGTCAAACAATGAAGTGTAATAACTTATTCACTCTTTTTTATGCTCTCTTTATAGCAAAACCAGGAAGTTAAAATGAATCAGAAGTGGAAGACGCTAATAGTTTCAGTATTAACACCATCAAGTATTATATCAGGGATTGCGTTGATAGTTCTCTGGGGATATTTCAGTCGTCTGGATCGACTTGATATTTTCTTTGATGTGATGAATATTAAAAGCATCTTGGTATTGGTTTGTTGTACAACTATTCTATCATTGATTATGATCATTTTTATTTTTTTTATAACATCTTTTTTTATACCAATAGTTATTCCTTATGATATAAAAAATCTTCCTGCTTACAATAAGATTCAGGGTAATTTTTTATCTGTAATGATGTTATCTGGCCTCTTCCCCATGGCCTTTATATACGTGTTATACTGTGCATTTGATTTTGACCAGAGTGTTAAAGATAACTCTGGCTGGTTATCTATTTTAAGTATAGGAGTACTAATAGTTGTTATTTCAGCCATAATAAACACGAGGTATCTTGAATATGACTTATCGTTTAAAAATAATAGAATGAAACTGTTGAGACGTGTTCAGATCTATCTTATCATTCCGTTGTCTATTGCTTTACTGGTGCATCTTCAGGTAATTCCACTGGAGATGGTTTTTAGGAATATTGAAACTTCAGATAAGAGTATTAATTTCAAAGTGATAGCTGAACTGGCTTTCATGTCATATTTTATTTTTATTCTGACAATACTTCCCGGCCTCATTTATCTAAAAATGAATCCACAGCATAAACTTTCTAAAAGAATTAGTTCTGCATTTGTCGCATCCTTGATGATATTATTAGTTATATCGACTCAAATAACCGTATTACCAGTAATTTTTACCCATTCAGTTATTAAGCTCTCAGGTATAAGTGACTTCAAAATACATAGCTACATTATTAAAACAAGTGAATATCCGGAGGAGTTTTTTTCCAATGCAGTATGGGGTAAAAAAAATATAAAACCGGGGGAATATTACTCTGTGCAGGCTGTTTCTATGTTTACGACAAACCAGTTTATTCTCCTTTGTCCCAAGGATATTATAAGGTTTTATCGGGAAAGCTGGAAGTTCGACCTGCTTAATGTAGACTTCGATACAAATACCAGGAAGAAACTCCAGGAAGAAGCAGCATATTGCGTACCAATTTCTGCAATATCTGTAAAACGATGGGATATGCCTCTTCAGGGCTCGAAACCCTCAAATTAGAAGGCCGCTCGTGCGACTGTATTAGATAGTAATGCGGTATGGAAAAATAGTGATGGCAAGATGAACTTGACTTGGCTAATCAAATACCGGCGTAGTGATTAGGAAACAGGGCTCGGATAACATTATTGCGCGGTTCATTGAACCTACTGATGACGCCGGATATATAGTCGTAAACCGTTTCGAACCAGTACTTATATCACCAGGAGAGTCCATATATGACCACCGTTTACAGTAAAAACGGTATCTGTTTTCTGATCCCTCCAGCGTCAAACTACCGTTGTAATGGTGAGGTCTGGTGCTATTGTAATAATTCAGAATATAATCTCTGATTTATTTCCGAACCTCGCCCTTGCCTGCGTAACCATCCGTCGCCCCCATCCTGTTTTCAGACTGCGGAAAAAGGCAAGTTTTTATCCCCCCACAGAGATTCAATCATATATCGCGTGTTTTGGAAGTGACAGTTCTTATTCCTGAGAATACTGCATGTGCAACACACTCGGCATCCATCGATACCACTTTTATCTCCAATAGGCAGGATAAAAAACAAGACTGTGAATTAAAGTAATCGGCAAATGAATGAGTTAGAAGATACTGAAAATGAATCAAGGACTAACCCCGTAGGGAATGAAAATAATAAAAGAACATCTTGTTTTTATTTTAATGAATGAGCATGTTCTTTTATATTAATAACAAAACCTATCATTAAACAAAATGATGAATGACAGAGTTTTCTTTAAAATAGCTTATATTATCTTACAGTAGCTGACATAGTGCAATATAAATTATCAGCTATGCCATAACGGCTTAGCAGTGTCTAAGCGTAAGAATCAAGACTTCAGTTACAGTTTACTCACGGTAGAAATATTTAAGAGCACTAACAATACTGTGTGTATAGTTTAGTTTTTTTAGGCATAGGCAAAAATAACTAATGGAAACATTGTTCCTTTCACAACTTTCTTGCTTTGAATAACCATCAACCAAATACTCCTTAAGAGCCATGATGTTTTTTTTACTTCTGATTGGTGATATTTCAATTAAAAGTGAAAAGTGTTCTCCATTCATACATGATTGAATTAGCTCTGTATTAAAGTTATTTCTTGGATAGGGGGAGGGAGTCATATATTATCTAACCTTATTTTTCTATTAAAGAATTGAAATAGAATAGACAGAAATGCTATTGGAGTAAGTATTTGATAGTAGGTAATTTACGCTCCTATATAGACTATTGTTACTCATATAATATTTTGGGGTGGCTTATGTTGTGACAGCGCCAGTTGTTAAAAACGTTGTACCGTCATACGGGATAATATAGAACAACCAATAACGATTACTGGTCTATGACCACCGCCAGAGATACAGAAAAGCTTTATCTGTAATGAGCTCAACTATATATCCCGTCAACTGCTGGTTCAGAGCGTTGTCGTAAAAATCCTGTGCAAATAAATTAGTCATATATCAAGCCATTTACGCGGTAACTGGCAGGTCTGAAATTTAACCTCCTGACGATGCAGGCTTGCATACATCCATAGTTTTACTTTGGTATGTGACTCTAAGTATGTAGATCATCAGTCCGGCATGGAACGCTGTTTTGACCCGCTAAAATCCTTACGGAAAAGTAAGGATGTGGATTTGCCCCTATATTTCCAGTCATCGGTTCGTCTGAGAATGACGTGCAACTGCGCACGCGACACCCGGAGACAACGGCTGACTAAGCTTACTCCCCATCCCCGGGCAATAAGGGCGCGTGCGCTATCCACTTTTTTGCACGCCCATATTCAACGGCTTCTTTAAGGAGTTCATTTTCCATCGTTTTTTTGCCGAGCAGGCGCTGGAGTTCTTTAATCTGCTTCATGGCAGCAGCAAGTTCAGAGGCAGGAACGACCTGTTCTCCTGCGGCCACAGCAGTAAGACTTCCCTCCTGGTATTGCTTGCGCCAGAGAAATAACTGGCTGGCTGCCACACCGTGTTGCCGGGCAACAAGGGAGACCGTCATTCCCGGTTCAAAGCTCTGCTGAACAATAGCGATCTTTTCCTGTGTAGTACGCCGTCTGCGTTTCTCCGGTCCTAAGACATCAATCATCTGTTCTCCAATGACTAGTCTAAAAACTAGTATTAAGACTATCACTTATTTAAGTGATATTGGTTGTCTGGAGATTCAGGGGGCCAGTCTAAATTCCGTATTGCTGGTTCTTTATCGGTAGAAAAATCAATATCCATAGCATCGGTCGCAGGCGCTGATACATTGCAGAGCGACCGGGTATTAGAGTCGCTATTCACTGGTTATCACTGAACGCTGCGTGATCAGGGTTGCATTAATAAAATGATATGTTATAACATATCAATATTAACATATATTTTCGCATGTATATGAACGTAATCAGAAACGTCATTTGTACATTAATCATACTCCCGATAGGGTTACAGGCAGAGACCAGTCATTCTTCTATGGCTAAAGATACAATCACCGTTGTCGCGACAGGAAATCAGAACACGGTATTTGAAACGCCGTCAATGGTCAGTGTCGTCACGAATGACACGCCATGGAGTCAGAATGCGGTCACATCAGCCGGCATGCTGAAAGGTGTTGCCGGTCTCAGCCAGACTGGTGCAGGACGGACCAATGGGCAGACCTTTAATCTACGCGGCTATGACAAAAGCGGGGTACTTGTTCTTGTTGACGGCATCCGTCAACTCAGTGACATGGCAAAAAGCAGTGGCACTTATCTGGATCCGGCACTCGTCAAACGTATCGAAGTTGTCCGCGGACCAAACTCCAGTCTGTACGGCAGTGGCGGGCTGGGAGGTGTTGTGGACTTCAGAACTGCCGATGCAGCAGATTTCCTTCCCCCCGGAGAGACAAACGGTTTAAGTCTGTGGGGAAATATCGCCAGTGGTGACCACAGCACAGGCTCGGGGCTCACCTGGTTCGGTAAAACCGGAAAAACAGATGCGCTCCTTTCTGTCATTATGCGTAAAAGAGGTAATATCTATCAAAGTGATGGTGAGCGCGCACCTAACAAGGAAAAACCTGCAGCCCTGTTTGCGAAAGGCTCTGTCGGTATAACAGACAGTAACAAAGCAGGTGCCAGCTTGCGTCTCTACCGGAATAACACCACTGAACCGGGCAATCCCACTCAGACACATGGTGACAGCGGCCTGCGTGACAGAAAAACAGTACAAAATGACGTACAGTTCTGGTACCAGTACGCTCCTGTGGATAACAGCCTCATCAATGTAAAGTCAACTTTATATCTCAGTGATATCACTATCAAGACAAACGGTCACAACAAAACGGCAGAATGGAGAAACAACAGAACCTCCGGTGTTAATGTTGTCAACAGGAGTCATACTCTGATTTTTCCGGGAGCCCATCAGTTAAGTTATGGCGCTGAATATTACCGTCAGCAGCAGAAGCCAGAAGGCTCTGCCACACTATATCCGGAAGGAAACATTGACTTTACATCGTTGTATTTCCAGGATGAAATGACAATGAAAAGCTACCCGGTTAACATTATCGTCGGTTCCCGCTATGACCGGTACAAGAGCTTCAATCCCCGTGCCGGAGAACTGAAAGCCGAACGCCTGTCCCCAAGGGCGGCGATTTCAGTCTCACCGACAGACTGGCTGATGATGTACGGCTCCATATCCTCTGCATTCCGTGCCCCCACAATGGCAGAAATGTACAGGGATGATGTACATTTTTACCGCAAGGGTAAACCCAATTACTGGGTACCTAACCTTAATCTGAAACCAGAAAATAACATTACCCGTGAGATTGGCGCAGGTATTCAACTGGACGGCCTGCTTACAGGCAATGATCGGCTGCAGTTGAAAGGCGGATATTTCGGAACGGATGCCAGAAACTATATTGCCACGCGCGTGGATATGAAACGGATGCGTTCTTATTCTTATAATGTATCCCGGGCCCGTATCTGGGGATGGGATATGCAGGGAAATTACCAGTCTGATTATTTTGACTGGATGCTTTCTTATAACCGCACGGAAAGTATGGATGCCAGCAGCAGGGAATGGCTGGGCTCCGGCAATCCTGACACACTCATCAGTGACATAAGTATACCTGTTGGTCATGGAGGAGTTTCTGCCGGATGGCGTGCTGAACTTTCGGCAGCAGCCACGCATGTGAAAAAAGGCGATCCCCATCAGGCTGGCTATGCCGTACATTCCTTTTCACTGTCTTATAAGCCTGTAAGTGTTAAAGGCTTTGAGGCATCAGTGACTCTGGATAATGCCTTCAACAAGCTTGCCATGAATGGCAAAGGAGTGCCGCTTTCAGGCAGAACTGTCAGTCTTTATACCCGTTATCAGTGGTAACAAATCATGATGAAAAATACAGGTTATATCTTAGCTCTTTGTCTGACAGCATCGGGGCATGTCCTGGCCCACGATGTCTGGATTACAGGTAAACAGGCAGAGAACAACATTACCGCAGAGATTGGTTATGGTCATAATTTCCCCTCAAAGGGCACAATTCCTGACAGAAGGAATTTCTTTGAAAATCCCCGGATTTATAACGGGAAAGAGACAATAACACTGAAGCCAGCGTCCACGGATTATGTCTATAAAACTGAGTCTGCAAGCAAAGATAATGGCTACGTTTTGTCAACATATATGAAACCGGGATACTGGTCGAGAACCTCTTCAGGATGGAAACCGGTCAGCCGGGAGGGCAGAAATGATGTGGCTTACTGTGAGTTTGTCACTAAATATGCGAAATCTTTTATTCCTGGTGAACAGCAGATGCCAGCACAACTCTATCAGTCTCCAACGGGGCATGAGCTTGAAATCATTCCGTTATCCGATATAAGTCGTTTCAGTGAAGATGTGAAGCTGAAAGTCCTGTATAAAACGTCCCCGCTCGCCGGAGCTATCATGGAGCTTGACTCGGTCAGTTATCTGAAATCATCCCGTCATACTCATGCAGTTGAGCACAAACATCCTGTTCATAAAGCAGAACTCACCTTTGTAACTAATGAGGATGGTATCGTCACAGTACCTTCTCTTCATATTGGACAGTGGCTGGCGAAAGTCCAAAATAAGAAAAGTTTTCAGGACAAAAGCCTGTGTGATGAAACTGTCGATGTGGCAACTTTAAGTTTCTCCCGAAATTAACAATACTATTCCCTGCCCTGAAATTGTAAGCGTGCAGCAAGAACCGTATTGACGGGGATGTGTTATTCAGTCGGCAGTGCTACGCGCCAGGGGAGCAATTCGCCGACCCGGTTTATCGGCCAGTCGGCTATGACGTCAAGGACATAGCGGAGGTAGCTTTCTGGCTCCACTCCGTTCAGTTTGCACGTCCCGATCAGGCTGTACAGCAGCGCTCCCCGCTCTCCTCCATGATCCGAACCGAAGAACAGGTAGTTTTTGCGGCCCAGACTGACCATCCGCAACGCATTTTCAGCGATGTTATTGTCCGCCTCAGCCCAGCCATCATCTGCATAGTACGTCAGCGCCGGCCACTGGTTCAGGGCGTATGCGAACGCTTTCGCCAGTTCTGAGTGTCGCGACAGGGTTTTCATCTTTTCACGCAGCCAGCTTTCCAGGGATTTCAGCAGCGGTTTCGTTTTCAACTGACGTTCGGCAAGGCGTTGCTCCGCCGTCATTCCCCTTATCTCTGCCTCGATGGCGTACAGTTCGCCGATCCGTTTCAGCGCTTCCTCCGTCAGGGCTGACGGGGTGCGAACGTGCACATCGTGGATTTTACGGCGGGCGTGAGCCCAACAGGCGGCTTCCGTTATCCGGCCATCCCGGTACAGCTCGTTGAACCCGGCGTATGCATCCTGTCAACGACGGATGAAAAGTGATCCACTTATATCTCCACCAACGGCCCAATATTGATCCACCGTTTTACTCAGGATTAGCTTCTGCTATAACCCCGGCCTTTCGTTTCTGTCTGAGTCGATAGCTTTCTCCTTTGATTTGAACGACATGTGAGTGGTGTAAGATACGGTCCAGCATCGCTGAGGTCAGTGCTGCATCACCGGCGAACGTTTGATCCCACTGCCCGAACGGCAGATTGGATGTCAGGATCATTGCGCTCTTTTCGTAACGTTTAGCGATGACCTGGAAGAACAGCTTTGCTTCTTCCTGACTGAACGGCAGATAGCCTATTTCATCAATGATGAGCAGGCGGGGGGCCATTACTCCACGCTGAAGCGTCGTTTTATAACGGCCCTGACGTTGTGCCGTAGATAACTGAAGTAACAGATCTGCTGCTGTTGTGAAGCGAACTTTGATACCTGCACGGACTGCTTCATAGCCCATCGCTATTGCCAGATGGGTTTTCCCCACACCTGATGGCCCCAGTAATACGATATTTTCATTACGTTCTATGAAGCTGAGTGAGCGTAACGACTGGAGTTGCTTCTGCGGTGCTCCGGTGGCGAATGTGAAGTCATACTCTTCGAACGTTTTCACCGCCGGGAAGGCTGCCATTCGGGTATACATCGCCTGTTTACGTTGATGACGTGCCAGTTTTTCTTCATGAAGCAGATGCTCCAGGAAGTCCATATAACTCCATTCCTGGTCTACTGCCTGTTGTGACAGCGCAGGCGCTGCGCTTATAAGGCTTTCCAGTTGCAACTGCCCGGCGAGCACCATCAGTCGTTGATGTTGCAGTTCCATCATCACGCCACTCCTCTGCAGAATGAGTCGTAGATGGAGAGTGGATGATGCAGGGGGTGTTTGTCGAAGTTCACCAGATTTTCATCAAGATGCACGTCATACTCTTTTTTCTCCGGAGGCAGTGCCAGCATGGACTGCTGCTCTTCGAGCCAGCGATCGCAGGGACGTGCCTGGATTGTTTCATGCTTTCGTTGGTTAGCGACATCGTGCAGCCAGCGCAGACCGTGGCGGTTGGCTGTTTCAACATCGACAGTGATCCCCATCGGGCGCAGGCGAGTCATTAGTGGGATGTAAAAACTGTTACGGGTGTACTGCACCATCCGTTCCACCTTACCTTTAGTCTGTGCCCTGAAGGGGCGACACAGTCGGGGAGAGAAGCCCATCTCCTTGCCGAACTGCCACAGCGAAGGATGGAACCGGTGCTGACCGGTCTGATATGCGTCACGTTGCAGAACCACAGTTTTCATATTGTCATACAACACTTCGCGCGGCACACCACCAAAGAAGCGGAACGCATTACGATGGCAGGTTTCCAGCGTGTCATAACGCATATTGTCAGTGAATTCGATGTACAACATTCGGCTGTATCCGAGAACAGCAACGAACACGTGAAGCGGTGAGCGGCCATTACGCATAGTGCCCCAGTCAACCTGCATCTGTCGTCCGGGTTCAGTTTCGAACCGAACGGCAGGCTCCTGCTCCTGAGGAACCGAGAGAGAACGAATGAATCCCCTGAGAATGGTCATTCCGCCACGATATCCCTGGTCTCTGATCTCGCGAGCGATTACCGTTGCCGGGATTTTGTAAGGATGAGCATCGGCGATGCGTTGACGAATATAATCCCGGTATTCATCCAGGAGTGAAGCAACAGCAGGTCGCGGCGTATATTTTGGCGGCTCAGATTTTGCCTGCAAATAACGTTTAACGGTATTGCGGGAGATCCCCAGTTCTCTGGCAATCGCCCGGCTACTCATTCCCTGCTTGTGCAGGATTTTAATTTCCATAACTGTCTCAAAAGTGACCATAAACTCTCCTGAATCAGGAGAGCAGATTACCCCCTGGATCTGATTTCAGGCGTTGGGTGTGGAGCACTATTGCACCGTTCGTGACAGCATCCGCCTGCAGTACACCACTGAACCCCGCAAGATGGGTCTGCGGATGGATGCCTTTTCTGTCCGGGCTGTAAGCGAACCACACCGCCGGCGCCAGCGTTGACCCGGCGTTACGGTCGTCACGAACGTAGGTCCATAACCGCCCGGTCTTCGTTTTCTTATTGCCTGGCAACAGCACCGGGACAGGCGTGTCATCAGCATGGAGCTTACCGTCAGTCAGCACATAGCCATGAAGCGCCTCTTCCAGCGGAGACAGCAGCCGGCAGCATGCATCCACCCAGCCCGACAGCAGTGAACGGCTCAGCTCCACACCTTGCCGGCCGTATATTTCTGACTGGCGATACAGCGGGGTGTGCTCTGCATACTTCGAGGTCAGCACGCGGGCCAGCAGCCCCGGTCCGGCGATACCCCGCTCGATGGGCCGCGAAGGTGCAGGTGCCTGCACGATGGCATCGCACTGAGTACAGGCATGTTTTTCCCGTACCGTCCGGATAACCCGGAAGGCGCTACGCATCAACTCCAGCTGTTCGGCGGTATCCTCGCCCAGATAGCTCAGTGAACCGCCGCAGTTCGGGCAGCACGGCGCCGCAGGCAACAGCCGCTTTTCGTCACGGGGTAGTGATTCAGGGAACGGCTTACGGGTGCGGGTCTGACGCAACGGACGCTGTACTGCCGGGTCATACACCCTACCAGTCAGCGTATCGCTCTCTATCGCTCTCTTTCTGAAGCCGGTTCAGATCGGCTTCCATTTGTGCGATACGGCGGGAGACTTTTTCGGAACGACTGCCGAAGTTCATCCGGCGGAGTTTATCCAGCTGCGCCTGCAGATGGTCTATTTCGCGTTCACGCTCGTTCAGCTTTTCCAGCAGGGCACGGTTCAGCGCCTCCTGTTCGGCAAGGAGACGTTTCAGTGCATTGATATCGTCAGGAAGTGAGCTGCTCATACCGGGTATATTACCAGGCTCATTCAGCGTCGACCAGGATAAAGAGGCTTACAACATAGTCAGGGACGTAAGCAGTCTTTTAGGCTGCCGCCAGTCGATACCTTCAAGGAGCATCGCCAGCTGTGCCGGTGTGAGGAACACTTTGCCATCCCGGGCTGACGGCCAGGCGAAGCGGCCGCGCTCCAGCCGTTTGGTCAGCAGACACAGTCCATCGCCGGTAGACCAGAGGAGCTTTACCTGACTGCCATTACGCCCACGGAAGATAAAAACGTGACCTGACATCGGATCGTCTTTCAGCGTCGTCTGCACCTTTGCCGCCAGGCCGTTGAAGCCGTTTCTCATATCGGTGATGCCAGCGACCAGCCAGATCTTTGTCCCTGATGGTAATGGGATCAACGTTTGAGCTCCCGTATCAGCAGGTTCAGGATATTTTCGCTGATGGCACCATTCAGACGGAGTGATCCGTGCCGGAACGTCACTTCACAGCTGATATTGAGTGATTCAGGTGTCGCAGCAGCTACAGGTTGTGACCGGGGGGAGGTTGTAGGGACAACATCTTCGGCATCAAGAGTTATCGGGAGCAGCTCAGGCACGTTGTTTTCTGTTGTTGAAGGAGGACGTAGTTTTCCTTCGCGCCAGTACTGGCGCCACTTGAACAGCAAATTATCGTTGATCCCATGCTCACGAGCGAGTTGCGCTACGGAGATCTCTGGTCGATGCGAGAGTTCAACCATTTTGATTTTGAACTCAACGGGATAATTAGGGCTTTTTTTACGCACTGCGGTTAATGATTTCATGGATAGCGTCCACCATATTTGGTGTCCACTATTCTCTCAGGAATTTCAGGATCTGCCAGACGGTGCTGAGACGACGCTTACGGTTTTTCCAGCTCTTACGGTGTATTACCTCCGCTTTGTAAAGGCCATTGATGCTCTCCGCCATCGCGTTGTCATACGAGTC
The DNA here is from genome assembly GCF_003000935.1 of Escherichia sp. R1. NCBI lineage: Bacteria > Pseudomonadati > Pseudomonadota > Gammaproteobacteria > Enterobacterales > Enterobacteriaceae > Escherichia > Escherichia sp. R1. Next base: position 1,660 of record NZ_PSRU01000037.1, on the reverse strand, counting down.
ACCAGTACTTCCTGTTGATGCCAGTAATCCGGCTTCCTTAAGCCGCTGTGTGTAGGCCAGCGATACATACTGAGAACCTTTATCACTGTGATGGACTGTGCCGGACGGTCGACGGGCCCATAACGCCTGCTCCAGAGCATCCAGCACGAATGTCGTTTCCATAGACGATGAGACCCGCCACCCCACGATGTATCCGGCAAACACATCAATGATGAACGCCACATAGACGACCCCCTGCCATGTGCTGAGTAGAGTAAGAGGCAGGGCGTAGTCGGACTATTTCCCTGCCTCTCCTCCCCGAACCGGACGTGCACCTTTCAGCGCATCCGGCTCTCCATTTAAATGCTGGCGAACGCCATTGCCACTTCTGTAAAGCGCGATGTATACGTGTTTCTGGTCTCCGTCCTCAGATAGGGATTACCTTCGGGTAGCCGCCAGCGGAACAGCTTCTTGCCTTGCCCCACCAACCAGTACAGTATTTCGCCGCTGAGCTTGCCGTGATTGGTTTTACCAAATAAAACCCACGTTTTGCTCTGACCCGGTTTCGGTGATTTACACCACCACCTCATCAGGGAAGCGATACCTGTACGGTATTTGCGGGCCAGCCAGTGAGCCAGCTTCCAGAACACGACACGGTCGATATAACTGAAGACTTTGGCCTTAAAATCAACGAACTGATAGAACATGGCCCAGCCTTTCAGTTTTCGGTTGAGTTGTTCAGCCATATCGACTTTGCTTTCACTGTAGTTGCCTGATAACAGTGCTGTCAGCGATGCGGCGAAGTTTCTGGCTTTCTCCTGCGGGATCGTTGAGACCACTCGCATCTCGCCATAACGACTGCGTTTGCGAATGATCCTGTGCCCCAGAAAGATAAAGCCGTCATTAACATGGGTGATTTTAGTCTTATCCATGTTCAGCCTGAGTTTCAGACTGCCTTCGAGCACACCCCGACACTCCTCCCTGATGGCTTCCGCCTGTGCTTTGGTGCCTTTGACGATGAGGACAAAATCATCGGCATAGCGGCAGTACGCCACCGCGGGTTTCCACTGCCAGTTTTCTCTGACCGCCGTACTTCGGCCCCGTTGGATACTGTTATTCCAGTACCACCGATCTTTTCTGGCTTTCCCGCTCAGGTAGCGCTCATGCAGGTATTGATCGAACTCATTCAGCATGATGTTCGATAATAGCGGCGATATAACACCGCCCTGTGGCACACCTTCACTGGCCGCCCGAAAGAGACCGACATCGATATGTCCCGCCTTGATGGTTTTCCACAGCAGAGTCATGAAACGTGCGTCACTGATCCTGCGGCGTACAGCCTTCATCAGCAGTCGATGATGTACGGTGTCGAAGTAACTGGACAGGTCGCCTTCAATCACCCAGCGTCCCCGGGTTTCACCACAGTCTGTGAGCTGTAATTTCACCGTGCGGATCGCGTGGTGGACACTGCGCTCAGGCCGGAAGCCATATGAGAGCGTATGAAAATCACTCTCCCATATCGGCTCCATCGCCATCAGCATGGCCCGCTGAACAATACGATCCCGCAACGCGGGGATACCCAGTGGTCGCAGTTTGCCGTTGCTTTTAGGGATGTAAACCCGTCTGGCGGGCAAGGGCTGGTAGTGGCCTGAGAGTAATTCATCCCTGAGGATTTGCAGCT
>NZ_PSRU01000036.1:0-18231 GCF_003000935.1 Escherichia sp. R1 | reverse complement strand
TGTTCCGTTCTTCCATAGTTCAAAAACAGAGGCTTTTTCCTCTGCTGTAAATGTTCGTCTCATTCAAAAAACCTCCGCAACCCCATGTTTTCACATAACTGTTGCGTTGACCAATTGAATCTACAGTAGCCTTTTTTAATATTTCATTCTCCATTTCAATGCGTTGTAGCTTTTTCCTCAGCTCACGTATTTCGATTTGTTCTGGTGTTATCGGAGAGGCTTTTGGTGTTTTGCCCTGACGCTCATCACGCAGTTGTTTGACCCATCTTGTCATTGTGGAAAGGCCGATATCCATAGCTTTGGCGGCATCTGCCACCGTGTAGTTCTGGTCAACAACCAGTTGAGCGGATTCGCGTTTAAACTCTGCGCTGAAATTTCTTTTTTTCATTGGAGCACCTGTGTTGTTCTGAGGTGAGCATATCACCTCTGTTCAGGTGGCCAAATTCAGTGTGCCACTACACACCGGCAATGAAACAAGGTCGACTATGGCGAGTACGTGAGGACGCAGAGTTAGTTGGAGAATTAGTTACTCCTGTCATTAAGAAAAGTGATTCTATTATTCTACAAAGGATTTTAAGTAATGGCAGCCAGACCACGTAAGAATAATGTTTCAGTCCCGAACTTGTATCCGCTCTATAGCAGAAAAGTAAATAAAGTTTATTGGCGATATAAGCATCCAGTGACCGGGAAGTTTCATTCTTTGGGCACAAACGAAGCTGAAGCCATTGCTATTGCCACTGAGGCCAATACACGCCTAGCTGAGCAAAGAACCCGGCAGATTCTAGCTATCAGTGACAGGATCGCAACCAGCAAAGGAAAAGCAATCACAACGTCAACCTGGTTAGATCGCTATCAAGCAATCCAGGAAGACAGACTGAAAAGTGGCGATATAAAGCTCAACACCTATAAACAGAAAGCCAAACCAGTATCCTTGCTCAGGGAACGAGCAGGACTGAAGTTAATTTCAGCCGTTGATGTCAGGGATATAGCCCAGTTGCTTGACGAGTATATCGCCGCCGGACAGCCGAGAATGGCGCAAGTAGTTCGTTCCGTACTGATTGATGTTTTCAAAGAGGCGCAACACTACGGAGAAGTCCCCCTGGCTATAACCCGGCATTAGCCACCAAACAGCCCAGAAGAAAAATTACCCGACAACGGTTAAGTCTTGAAGAGTGGCAAAAAATCTTTGATATCGCTGATGCCAGTCATCGTTATATGGGGAATGCCATGCTGTTAGCACTGGTTACCGGCCAGAGGTTAGGTGATATCTCGCGTATGAAATTTAGCGATATTTGGGATGATCATCTCCATGTCATCCAGGAAAAAACCGGGAGCAAAATCGCCATCCCGCTTTCCCTGCGTCTCAATGCGATTAAATGGAGTTTGCGCGATGTAGTAGCCCGCTGCCGTGACTATGCTGTCAGCCCATACCTTGTACATTTTTTTCGTACTACCTCACAGGCTGAACGCGGCGCGCAGGTTAAAGCCAATACATTGACGATGAATTTCAGTAAAGCGAGGGATTTAGCAGGAATTAACTGGGGTGAAGGTTCTCCCGCAACATTTCATGAACAAAGGTCTTTATCAGAACGTTTGTATAAAGAACAGGGTTTAAATACACAAAAACTACTTGGTCATAAAACGCAACAGCAAACCGATCGTTATCATGATGATCGAGGTAAAGGATGGAGTAAAGTAGCGTTGTAAAGCATTAAGTGCCTTAACGCCACCTTGAATTTCGAACTACACTTGAAAAAGAACCAAACAGTCCACTTTGAGCAAAAAGCAGAAGTTCGCAGTTAATCTCGAAACCTAATAGTTACATTACTAATATTGTGACGTGTTAATCAATGGAGAGCAGATCAGTTATTGAGCTTAATTTCAATAGATACCAAGCTCTTATGCATAGAGCTTGGTATCTATTTAATAAAATGGAACTACGAAATTAGAACAGAAATAAAAACTTCAAGCATTACTACAAGTCTGACATAAGAGCCAAACACATAACCCGTTCCCAATGATTCACAAAAGGCGATTTATTAATTATTGTTTGAAATATAAGGTGTTTAGCAGCATTTTTATCTCTGGAGAGTGGTAGCACTGAGTTATATAGAGCTAAAAGTACAACTAATCTCGCACTAGCCTCTTTCGAATATCTTAAAGACAAATCAAAATCGTTAAAATGTTTTTCCACTCTTTGTTTGTGTGCTTCATCCCAATCAGCCGGTGGAGAAACAAAATACTCAATAACTCCTGGCTCATCATTTTTGCCAGCCAAGTATCTAGCCGATATCCACTGTTCATCATAATAACGGCTATCGTCTAAATAGGGATGTATGATCTGTTCTGCTTCATTTCTTGCAAAAACTTCCCCTTTGCCATCCATATTACAGTCTCGACAAGCAGGCACCAGATTAACTGGCAATATAGAAAACTGAGGATAGTAAGCTTTAGGCAAATAATGATCTAAATTTCGAGGGCGCCCAATTCCACCACAATATGGACATTTTTCATTAGCAGCAGTAATCAGGGAATCATAAATAGCTCGAGCAGGCTTTTTCTTCCCAACAACATAATTGCCATAAAGCTTAACAAAGTCAGATTTCTTTAACCGACCGACAACAATAGGGTCTTCCTTATCTTTGTTTTTCAATGGTTGTATTGTATAAAGCTCACCAGTTGATGCCGATGCGCTATATGAAGCTGCCAGTGTTTGCAAATCAGTTATTGCTTCATTTACTTTCAGCAACAAGCCCGGATTACCGGTTATGCCTTCGCGGCAACTAGTCAGCATATCGGCATATGTGTAAGCAGGTTGTTTAAGTTTCAACATTACTTAACACTCCGATCTCTGTGTGTGACAAGCGCTTTTAATAGAGCTCGAGCTTCAACACCAAGCTGGTTACGATACTCATCAACTATCTCCTCATATGTTCCACCTGACTTAACTGATTGGACTAATAAATCGTGAAAACCAGATTTGACAACTTCAAGACCAAACACCTCTCTTGTTAAGATTCCTACATTCTCACCAAATGTTTCAATGTCTGGCCTGCGAGATTCGGTAGATAATCTAGAACGATTAATTTTCCAAACACATCGTTTAGGGACCTCTTGAAGTACCACAGGTGAGTGAGTAGCAATAATAGAAAGACCATTTCTGTCAAGTAGCAAATCAGACAGCGCACGAATAAAAGCAGACAGCAACGGAGGATGAAGATGGCTCTCTGGTTCATCAATTAGCACTAACGTTTTTTCTTCTACCGTTGCGACTAAACGTGTGAGTGTTAATAACACAACCGCATGACCGGAACTCATCCTTTTTATACATTTCCGTGCATTACTAACGAGCATCTCATCATTGTATTCCGCTAGATTTTTCAGCTCCATGCTTGCAAAATTTTCATCAGACTCCAAAGTATCAATGGCCTTCAGCCATCTTTCACGCTTAGGATGCTGGCTAAAGCATAGCGTCAAAGCTTCTAGAAAGTCTTCATGAATATCATTTAGCCCTTTCAGCGACTCTCCTTTTTTTTTCAAACCTATATAGAAGTAGCAAGTTCCCTTTGATGGATCAGGTTGTTCACTTGGTGGCTCGAATGGATCGAATGCGCTAAATGACACAGAGACTAAACTACTAAAGTAATCATTATCAATCGGGTCTTCTCTCCACCCCTCCAGATCATAAAATTTTGCGTTCGACGTACCTTTACTGGTAACAGCTTCAATCATTCCATTTAGAATCGTCGTTTTCCCCACACCATTACGACCTATGATCGCATGAATATTGGTACTTGGTTTTTCTCCTACTTTTACCTTAAATGATAATTCAATATCGGAAATTTTGTCTTGTGCAGGGCGAATGAACTTAAACTCAAAATTAGTCAGTGGACTCTTTCCCTCAAGCACTCGCGCAAACTGTCCTTTAATAACAGACAGGCTAACATACCGAAGCAAAGACGTTTTAAAGACCGCTTCATTCTTAACGAAATCTATAAGTTCTGGCGTATAAGCAATATCTTTGAGCGCCTCAAGTAACGAAACTTTGACGGATTCTGGTAAATTTGAAATCCTCTGATAATAGTCGACATCCTGACCAACGGAAAAATATCCTTCTGGGAGAATTTTAAACCTGTCCCCTAATGTGGAGTAAGTTGATTGTTGAGTTGTTTGTCCTTGAAAACCAATCTTGACATTCCCAATTTCATGGCGTTCACCTTTCTGATCAAACAGATACATGTAAAACATTGTAATGAATGAAAAGTCATTCCAATGATCCACATGCAAGTAAGCCGTACTAATGCCTGAGGCAGGAATACGTTGGTCTCGGGGTACAATAATGATATCCATATAATTTCCGAAAATCTTGTTTTGTTGAGACTCATTGAATTATATCAAAAACAACAACAGAAACGTAAATGTATATTGCGAGAAAGTTAAATATATAAGAAAACTCGAGTACCCTCAGAAATTTTAATTATTAGTTAAAATGATTTACATATTAGCCACAATCAGAGTATACCAAACCATTTGACACAACAATATTCTAGTAAGCACAGCGTCTGGCGCATAACAGATCTTAAATATTAACGGCCATCCACCAGCAATAATAAAAAGCTGAGGAATGCCCCGAGGGAACCTAGCAGGAGAACTGCCATCTGGCAGCCCCCCAACAACCAAGGGGTTTTGATAACTTATTTTGATAAAATTTTGATAACCGTTAGCAGGCTAACAAAAAACAACGGGCGTGTTATACGCCCGTTATAATATTTAACACATGTAGTGATTACATATTCTTGATGATCGCGTCACCAAACTCTGAACATTTCAACAGTTTAGCGCCTTCCATCAGACGTTCGAAGTCATAGGTTACGGTCTTCGCATTGATTGCGCCTTCCATACCTTTAACAATTAAATCAGCCGCTTCGGTCCAACCCATGTGGCGCAGCATCATCTCAGCGGAGAGAATAATAGAGCCTGGGTTTACTTTGTCCTGTCCGGCATATTTCGGCGCAGTACCGTGGGTGGCTTCAAACAGGGCGCATTCGTCACCGATGTTTGCGCCAGGGGCGATACCGATACCACCAACCTGCGCTGCCAGGGCGTCAGAAATGTAGTCACCGTTCAGGTTCATACAGGCGATAACATCATATTCAGCCGGACGCAGCAGGATCTGTTGCAGGAATGCATCAGCAATCACGTCTTTAATGACGATCTCTTTGCCGGTATTCGGGTTTTTAACTTTCAGCCACGGGCCGCCGTCGATCAGTTCACCGCCAAATTCTTCACGCGCCAGCTGGTAGCCCCAGTCTTTAAACGCGCCTTCGGTGAACTTCATGATGTTGCCTTTGTGAACCAGGGTCACAGAGTCACGATCGTTAGCAATTGCGTATTCGATCGCTGCACGAACCAGACGTTTGGTGCCTTCTTCCGAACACGGCTTAATACCGATACCGCAATGTTCCGGGAAGCGAATTTTCTTCACGTCCATCTCTTCACGCAGGAATTTAATCACTTTCTCAGCGTCGGCAGAGTCTGCTTTCCATTCGATACCCGCATAAATGTCTTCCGAGTTTTCACGGAAGATAACCATATCGGTCAGTTCAGGGTGTTTAACCGGGCTTGGAGTGCCCTGATAGTAACGTACCGGACGCAGGCAGATGTAGAGATCCAGTTCCTGGCGCAGGGCAACATTCAGAGAGCGAATACCGCCACCAACCGGAGTGGTCAGCGGGCCTTTAATGGCAACGCGATATTCACGAATCAGATCAAGGGTTTCAGCAGGCAACCAGACGTCCTGACCATAAACCTGTGTGGATTTTTCACCGGTGTAAATTTCCATCCAGGAGATTTTACGCTCGCCTTTATAGGCTTTCTCGACTGCAGCGTCGACCACTTTCAGCATGGCTGGGGTTACATCTACACCGATTCCATCACCTTCAATGTAAGGGATAATCGGATTTTCAGGAACGTTGAGTTTGCCGTTTTGCAGGGTGATCTTCTTGCCTTGTGCCGGAACAACTACTTTACTTTCCATTCACCTCTCCTTCGAGCGCTACTGGTTTGCTCGTCTACCACCACGTTGCATATGCGTTTGCGTCCTGCGATACGGATGCTTTAGAGCAATTTTTTGTTAATGATTTGTAATTGGCTTGTCAATACTACCCTATTGTTTGCCGTCATGAAAGATGCGCGTTATTAGGCTATAATGCGGCAATTCATAATCTCTGAAAATACCATGCAAAAAACTTCTTTTAGAAATCACCAGGTTAAGCGATTCAGCTCGCAACGTTCTACCAGACGAAAACCTGACAACCAGCCCACGCGTGTGATCCTGTTCAATAAACCCTACGATGTTCTTCCGCAGTTCACCGATGAAGCCGGACGCAAAACATTAAAAGAATTCATCCCGGTTCAAGGCGTTTATGCAGCAGGTCGCCTTGACCGCGATAGCGAAGGGTTACTGGTGCTGACCAATAACGGCGCGTTGCAGGCGCGTTTAACCCAGCCGGGTAAACGCACCGGAAAAATCTATTATGTGCAGGTGGAAGGTATTCCCACACAAGACGCACTTGAAGCCTTGCGCAATGGTGTAACCTTAAATGATGGCCCTACCCTGCCCGCAGGCGCGGAGCTGGTTGAAGAACCCGCGTGGTTATGGCCGCGGAATCCACCAATTCGTGAGCGCAAAAGTATTCCCACCAGCTGGCTGAAGATCACCTTATATGAAGGACGTAATCGCCAGGTGCGCCGCATGACCGCCCATGTTGGTTTCCCCACGCTGCGACTGATTCGCTATGCGATGGGGAATTACTCTTTGGATAATCTTGCCAATGGCGAATGGCGAGAAGCGACAGATTAAGGATGCAAAATGTTTAAACCGCACGTTACCGTTGCCTGCGTGGTGCACGCAGAAGGCAAATTTTTAGTCGTTGAAGAGACGATTAATGGTAAAGCGTTATGGAACCAGCCTGCCGGGCACCTGGAAGCCGATGAAACCTTAGTGGAAGCCGCCGCCCGTGAGCTGTGGGAAGAAACCGGCATCAGCGCGCAGCCGCAACACTTTATTCGTATGCATCAGTGGATTGCGCCAGATAAAACGCCGTTTTTGCGTTTCCTCTTTGCCATTGAGCTTGAGCAAATATGCCCGACGCAGCCTCATGACAGCGATATCGACTGCTGCCGTTGGGTCAGCGCCGAAGAAATTTTACAGGCGTCAAATCTTCGTTCGCCGCTGGTGGCGGAAAGTATTCGTTGTTATCAAAGCGGGCAACGCTATCCGCTGGAGATGATTGGCGATTTTAACTGGCCTTTTACAAAGGGTGTCATCTAAAAGGCTGCGTGATAGAATACGCCGCCTTGAAGTTCAATGTCGTGAGTGATCCAATGTCTGAAACCGCAAAAAAAGTAATCGTCGGCATGTCCGGCGGTGTCGATTCCTCCGTTTCTGCCTGGCTGTTGCAACAACAGGGATATCAGGTCGAAGGCCTGTTTATGAAGAACTGGGAAGAAGACGACGGTGAGGAATATTGCACAGCGGCAGCGGATCTGGCTGATGCCCAGGCTGTCTGCGACAAGCTCGGCATTGAACTGCACACCGTTAACTTTGCTGCCGAGTACTGGGACAACGTCTTCGAACTGTTCCTTGCCGAATATAAAGCCGGCCGCACGCCAAATCCGGATATTCTGTGCAACAAAGAGATCAAATTTAAAGCTTTCCTCGAATTTGCCGCCGAAGATTTAGGTGCCGATTATATCGCTACCGGTCATTACGTACGTCGGGCAGATGTCGATGGCAAGAGCCGCCTGCTGCGTGGTCTGGACAGCAATAAAGACCAGAGCTACTTCCTTTATACGCTCAGCCATGAGCAAATTGCGCAAAGCCTGTTCCCGGTCGGCGAACTGGAAAAACCGCAGGTGCGTAAGATTGCTGAAGATCTCGGTCTGGTCACCGCGAAGAAAAAAGATTCTACCGGTATCTGCTTTATCGGCGAGCGTAAATTCCGCGAGTTCCTGGGCCGTTATCTCCCGGCGCAACCGGGCAAAATCATTACCGTCGATGGCGATGAAATTGGTGAGCACCAGGGGCTGATGTATCACACCCTCGGTCAGCGTAAAGGTCTGGGTATCGGTGGCACCAAAGACGGCACCGAAGAACCGTGGTATGTGGTCGATAAAGACGTCGAAAACAACATTCTGATTGTTGCGCAAGGCCATGAACACCCGCGTCTGATGTCTGTCGGTCTGATTGCCCAGCAGCTGCACTGGGTCGATCGCGAGCCGTTCACCGGTACTATGCGTTGCACAGTAAAAACCCGCTATCGCCAGACCGACATCCCGTGCACCGTCAAGGCGCTGGACGCTGATCGCATTGAAGTGATTTTCGATGAGCCGGTTGCCGCCGTGACGCCGGGCCAGTCTGCCGTTTTCTATAACGGTGAAGTGTGCCTCGGTGGCGGTATTATTGAGCAGCGTCTGCCGCTGCCGGTCTGATTATTATCTTTACTTAAAACAAGGAAGCAGTGAACGTGGCAAAGAATTACTATGACATCACCCTCGCCCTTGCCGGTATTTGTCAGTCGGCACGCCTGGTGCAACAACTCGCTCACCAGGGGCATTGTGATGGCGATGCGCTACACGTCTCACTCAACAGTATTATCGATATGAACCCCAGCTCAACGCTGGCGGTTTTTGGCGGTAGCGAAGCCAACCTGCGCGTCGGGCTGGAAACCTTGCTCGGCGTACTCAATGCCAGCAGTCGCCAGGGCTTAAACGCCGAATTAACCCGCTACACACTCAGTCTGATGGTGCTTGAGCGCAAACTCTCCTCAGCGAAAGGTGCGCTCGACACTCTGGGCAACCGGATCAACGGCCTGCAACGCCAGCTCGAACACTTCGATTTACAGTCCGAAACGCTGATGAGCGCGATGGCTGCCATCTATGTTGATGTTATCAGCCCGCTTGGCCCGCGCATTCAGGTCACTGGTTCCCCTGCTGTACTGCAAAGCCCACAGGTGCAGGCGAAAGTTCGCGCAACCCTGCTGGCAGGCATTCGCGCCGCCGTGCTCTGGCACCAGGTCGGCGGCGGTCGTCTGCAACTGATGTTTTCTCGTAATCGCCTGACCACTCAGGCAAAACAAATTCTTGCTCATTTAACCCCGGAGTTGTGATCTATGGAATTATCCTCACTGACCGCCGTTTCCCCTGTCGATGGACGCTACTGCGATAAAGTCAGCGCGCTGCGCGGGATTTTCAGCGAATACGGTTTGCTGAAATTCCGTGTACAAGTTGAAGTACGTTGGCTGCAAAAACTGGCCGCGCACGCAGCGATCAAGGAAGTTCCTGCTTTTGCTGCCGACGCAATCGGTTACCTTGATGCAATTGTCGCCAGTTTCAGCGAAGAAGATGCAGCACGCATCAAAACCATCGAGCGTACCACTAACCACGACGTTAAAGCGGTTGAGTATTTCCTGAAAGAAAAAGTGGCGGAGATCCCGGAACTGCACGCGGTTTCTGAATTCATCCACTTTGCCTGTACTTCGGAAGATATCAATAACCTCTCCCACGCATTAATGCTGAAAACCGCGCGTGATGAAGTGATCCTGCCGTACTGGCGTCAACTGATTGATGGCATTAAAGATCTCGCCGTTCAGTATCGCGATATCCCGCTGCTGTCCCGTACCCACGGTCAGCCAGCCACGCCGTCAACCATCGGTAAAGAGATGGCAAACGTCGCCTACCGTATGGAGCGCCAGTACCGCCAGCTTAATCAGGTGGAGATCCTCGGCAAAATCAATGGTGCGGTCGGTAACTACAACGCCCACATCGCCGCTTACCCGGAAGTTGACTGGCATCAGTTCAGCGAAGAGTTCGTCACCTCGCTGGGTATTCAGTGGAACCCGTACACCACCCAGATCGAACCGCACGACTACATTGCCGAACTGTTTGATTGCGTTGCGCGCTTCAACACCATTCTGATCGACTTTGACCGTGACGTCTGGGGTTATATCGCCCTTAACCACTTCAAACAGAAAACCATTGCTGGTGAGATTGGTTCTTCCACCATGCCGCATAAAGTTAACCCGATCGACTTCGAAAACTCCGAAGGAAACCTGGGGCTTTCCAACGCGGTATTGCAGCACCTGGCAAGCAAACTGCCAGTTTCCCGCTGGCAGCGTGACCTGACCGACTCCACCGTGCTGCGTAACCTCGGCGTGGGTATCGGTTATGCGCTGATTGCGTATCAATCCACCCTGAAAGGCGTGAGTAAACTGGAAGTGAACCGTGACCATCTACTGGATGAACTGGATCACAACTGGGAAGTGCTGGCTGAACCAATCCAGACAGTTATGCGTCGCTATGGCATCGAAAAACCGTACGAGAAGCTGAAAGAGCTGACTCGCGGTAAGCGCGTTGACGCCGAAGGCATGAAGCAGTTTATCGATGGTCTGGCGTTGCCAGAAGAAGAGAAAGCCCGCCTGAAAGCGATGACGCCGGCTAACTACATTGGTCGCGCCATCACCATGGTTGATGAGCTGAAATAAGCCTCAAAACAGTGCCGGATGGCGATGCTGTCCGGCCTGCTTATTAAGATTATCCACTTTTTATTTTTTCACTTTACCTCCCCTCCCCGCTGGTTTATTTAATGTTTACCCCCATAACCACATAATCGCGTTACACTATTTTAATAATTAAGACAGGGAGAAATAAAAAATGCGCGTACTGGTTGTTGAAGACAATGCGTTGTTACGTCACCATCTTAAAGTTCAGATTCAGGATGCTGGTCATCAGGTCGATGACGCAGAAGATGCCAAAGAAGCCGATTATTATCTCAATGAACATTTACCGGATATTGCGATTGTCGATCTCGGTTTGCCCGACGAGGACGGTCTGTCACTGATTCGCCGCTGGCGTAGCAATGATGTTTCACTGCCGATTCTGGTATTAACCGCCCGTGAAAGCTGGCAGGACAAAGTCGAAGTATTAAGTGCCGGTGCTGATGATTACGTGACTAAACCGTTTCATATTGAAGAGGTGATGGCGCGAATGCAGGCATTAATGCGGCGTAATAGCGGTCTGGCTTCACAGGTCATTTCGCTACCCCCGTTTCAGGTTGATCTCTCCCGCCGTGAATTATCTATTAATGACGAAGTGATCAAACTGACCGCGTTCGAATACACCATTATGGAAACGTTGATACGCAATAATGGCAAAGTGGTGAGCAAAGATTCGTTAATGCTCCAACTCTATCCGGATGCGGAGCTGCGGGAAAGTCATACCATAGATGTACTGATGGGACGTCTGCGCAAAAAAATACAGGCACAATATCCGCAAGAAGTGATTACCACCGTTCGCGGCCAGGGCTATCTGTTCGAATTGCGCTGATGAAAAAATTACTGCGTCTTTTTTTCCCGCTCTCGCTGCGGGTACGTTTTCTGTTAGCAACGGCAGCAGTAGTATTGGTGCTTTCGCTTGCCTACGGAATGGTTGCGCTGATCGGTTATAGCGTCAGTTTCGATAAAACCACGTTTCGGCTGTTACGTGGCGAGAGCAATCTGTTCTATACCCTTGCGAAGTGGGAAAACAATAAGTTGCATGTCGAGTTACCCGAAAATATCGACAAGCAAAGCCCCACGATGACACTAATTTATGATGAGAACGGGCAGCTTTTATGGGCGCAACGTGACGTGCCCTGGCTGATGAAGATGATCCAGCCTGACTGGCTGAAATCGAATGGTTTTCATGAAATTGAAGCGGATGTTAACGATACCAGCCTCTTGCTGAGTGGAGATCATTCGATACAGCAACAGTTGCAGGAAGTGCGGGAAGATGATGACGACGCGGAGATGACCCACTCGGTGGCGGTAAACGTCTACCCGGCAACATCGCGGATGCCAAAGTTAACCATTGTGGTGGTGGATACCATTCCGGTGGAGCTAAAAAGTTCCTATATGGTCTGGAGCTGGTTTATCTATGTGCTCTCAGCCAATCTGCTGTTAGTGATCCCGCTGCTGTGGGTCGCCGCCTGGTGGAGTTTACGCCCCATCGAAGCCCTGGCAAAAGAAGTCCGCGAACTGGAAGAACATAACCGTGAATTGCTCAATCCAGCCACAACGCGAGAACTGACCAGTCTGGTACGAAACCTGAACCGACTGTTAAAAAGTGAACGCGAACGTTACGACAAATATCGTACGACGCTCACCGACCTGACCCATAGTCTGAAAACGCCACTGGCGGTGCTGCAAAGTACGCTGCGTTCTCTGCGTAGTGAGAAGATGAGCGTCAGTGATGCTGAGCCGGTAATGCTGGAGCAAATCAGCCGCATTTCACAGCAAATTGGCTACTACCTGCATCGTGCCAGTATGCGCGGCGGGACATTGCTTAGCCGCGAGCTGCATCCGGTCGCCCCACTGTTGGACAATCTCACCTCGGCGCTGAACAAAGTGTATCAACGCAAAGGGGTCAATATCTCTCTCGATATCTCGCCAGAAATCAGCTTTGTTGGTGAGCAGAATGATTTTGTCGAAGTGATGGGCAACGTGCTGGATAACGCCTGTAAATATTGCCTCGAGTTTGTCGAAATTTCTGCAAGGCAAACCGACGAGCATCTCTATATTGTGGTCGAGGATGATGGCCCCGGTATTCCATTAAGCAAGCGAGAGGTCATTTTCGACCGTGGTCAACGGGTTGATACTTTACGCCCTGGGCAAGGTGTGGGGCTGGCGGTAGCCCGCGAAATCACCGAGCAATATGAGGGTAAAATCGTCGCCGGAGAGAGCATGCTGGGCGGTGCGCGGATGGAAGTGATTTTTGGTCGCCAGCATTCTGCGCCGAAAGATGAATAAATATGTCCATACTTCACGCATTACGTTAAGCATCCGTTATAATCGGTTGCAGATACCAGCCTGTGGATGCTTAACATGGAATACCAACTCACTCTTAACTGGCCCGATTTTCTTGAACGTCACTGGCAGAAACGCCCGGTGGTGTTAAAACGCGGCTTTAATAATTTTATTGACCCAATCTCTCCAGACGAGTTGGCGGGTCTGGCGATGGAAAGCGAAGTCGACAGTCGACTGGTCAGTCATCAGGATGGCAAATGGCAGGTCAGCCACGGTCCATTCGAAAGCTACGATCATCTCGGTGAAACTAACTGGTCATTGTTAGTGCAAGCAGTGAACCACTGGCATGAGCCGACCGCCGCGCTAATGCGACCGTTCCGTGAACTACCGGACTGGCGTATTGATGATCTGATGATCTCTTTTTCTGTACCGGGCGGCGGCGTCGGCCCGCATCTCGATCAGTACGACGTGTTTATCATTCAGGGTACCGGTCGTCGTCGCTGGCGAGTGGGCGAAAAGCTGCAAATGAAACAGCACTGCCCGCACCCGGACCTGTTACAGGTCGATCCGTTCGAAGCCATCATCGATGAAGAGCTGGAGCCTGGCGATATTCTTTATATTCCGCCAGGATTCCCGCATGAAGGCTACGCGCTGGAAAATGCGATGAACTATTCCGTGGGTTTTCGCGCGCCAAATACGCGGGAACTGATTAGCGGATTTGCCGATTATGTGCTGCAACGTGAACTGGGCGGCAACTACTACAGCGATCCTGATGTTCCACCTCGCGCTCATCCTGCGGACGTTCTGCCGCAAGAGATGGATAAACTGCGTGAGATGATGCTCGAATTGATCAACCAGCCGGAACACTTTAAACAATGGTTTGGCGAGTTTATATCCCAGTCACGTCATGAACTGGACATCGCGCCGCCAGAGCCGCCTTATCAGCCGGATGAAATCTACGATGCGCTGAAACAAGGTGATGTGCTGGTGCGCCTGGGGGGTCTGCGCGTATTGCGCATTGGCGACGACGTGTATGCCAATGGTGAGAAGATCGATTCCCCGCACCGTCCGGCACTGGATGCGCTCGCCAGCAACATTGCGCTGACCGCGGAGAATTTTGGCGATGCGCTGGAAGATCCGTCATTCCTCGCGATGCTCGCGGCGCTGGTCAATAGCGGATACTGGTTCTTCGAAGGGTAAGTTTGGATTTAAGCCGGATGCGGCATCACATGCCGCATCCCTTTTCGCTTACTTCCGTTGCGCCGTCAACTCGGCAATACGGACGATCACCTGCACCGCTTTTTCCATACCTTCCAGAGTCACAAACTCATGCTTACCATGATAGTTGTAACCGCCAGTGAACAGGTTCGGGCACGGTAATCCCATAAACGACAACTGCGCGCCGTCGGTACCGCCGCGGATCGGTTTCAGTTCCGGTTCAATATCGCAGTCACGCATCGCCTGCTGGGCGATATCGAGAATATGCGGATGCTCAACCACTTTCTCGCGCATATTGTAGTAACTGTCTTCAATCACCAGTTCAATGTAGCAATCAGGATGTAACCCTTTGCCCACTTTTTTGGCGATCTCCATCATTTTACGTTTACGCGCTTCAAACTGTTTACGGTCGAAATCACGGATGATGTAGTGCATATCGGCCCGTTCAACGGTGCCTTTCATGCTCGCCAGGTGATAGAAACCTTCATAGCCTTCTGTCATTTCCGGGCTTTCATCCGCCGGAACTTCCGCATGAATACGTGCCGCCAGCGACAGCGCATTTACCATCACTCCTTTCGCCGTGCCCGGGTGAACATTGTTACCGACAATTTTGATATTGACCGACGCGGCGTTGAAGTTTTCAAACTCCAGTTCGCCGACGCCACCACCATCAACGGTGTATGCCCAGCGGGCATCGAAGGCGTCAACATCAAAATGCTTCGCCCCTTTGCCCACTTCTTCATCCGGGGTAAAGGCGACGCGAATATCACCATGCGGAATGTTTTTTTGTTGCAATACCGCCAGCGCGGTCATGATTTCTGCAATACCTGCTTTGTCATCGGCACCTAACAAGGTTTTACCATCGGTGGTAATCAGCGTCTGACCCAGTAGCTGATGCAGCACCGGGAACATAACCGGTGATAAAACTTCATCGCCGATACCCAGCGCAATATCGCCACCGCGATAGTTTTCAACAATTTGCGGATTCACATTTTTGCCGCTGCAATCCGGTGAGGTATCCACATGAGAAATAAAGCCAATCGCCGGGATATCGCCAGGGACGTTAGCCGGTAACGTCGCCATCAAAGTGCCCTTCTCACTTAAGGTCACATTGATAAGCCCCATCTCTTCGAGCTGCTCTTTCAGCAGATGCAATAACTTCCATTGGCCTTCCGTGCTGGGAACCTGTCTCACCCCTGCCTTTGATTGGGTATCCAGAGACACGTAGTTCAAAAATCGCTCAAGTAGTTTATCCATGTAGTCACCCTCACTTTTTGTGACAACATTATTAAGAAGCAAGAAAAGACAAATATTGCGTCAGGTCACTTTTAGCCCTGCAAGCGGGAATATTTATCAGCATTACCTTAATGAATATAAAGCTAAGCCAGTAATTCACAACAAAGATTGGCGATTCAAGCGGTTTGCCGTAGAATTACCGCCCTCATTAAGAGTCACCAAGGTGGTTAACCACAAACCCCGCATCGGTAAGCCATCCGTTGCGTTTACATGGGACAGAGTAAAAAATTGAATAAACAACCGAATTCGCTTTCACCGCTGGTGCAATTGGCGGGAATTCGCAAATGCTTTGATGGTAAAGAGGTCATTCCCCAGCTGGATCTGACTATCAACAATGGCGAGTTCCTCACGCTGCTTGGCCCTTCTGGCTGCGGTAAAACAACCGTTCTTCGCCTGATTGCAGGTCTGGAAACTGTTGATTCCGGACGCATCATGCTGGATAACGAGGACATCACCCACGTTCCGGCGGAAAACCGCTATGTGAACACTGTTTTCCAAAGCTACGCACTTTTCCCCCACATGACCGTGTTCGAAAATGTGGCCTTTGGGTTGCGCATGCAAAAAACCCCCGCTGCTGAAATTACGCCCCGCGTGATGGAAGCCCTGCGGATGGTGCAGCTGGAAACCTTCGCTCAACGCAAACCGCATCAGCTCTCTGGTGGTCAACAGCAACGCGTCGCCATTGCTCGCGCGGTGGTTAACAAGCCTCGTCTGTTGTTGCTGGATGAGTCGCTCTCAGCGCTGGATTACAAACTGCGCAAGCAAATGCAGAACGAGCTGAAAGCGTTACAGCGTAAGCTTGGCATTACATTCGTGTTCGTAACTCACGACCAGGAAGAAGCACTTACCATGTCGGACAGGATCGTGGTGATGCGCGATGGTCGCATTGAGCAAGACGGCACGCCGCGTGAAATCTACGAAGAGCCGAAAAACCTGTTTGTTGCCGGGTTTATTGGCGAAATCAATATGTTTAACGCCACTGTCATCGAACGTCTCGACGAGCAGCGCGTACGCGCCAACGTTGAAGGCCGCGAATGTAATATCTACGTTAACTTCGCCGTTGAACCGGGGCAAAAACTGCATGTTCTGCTGCGCCCGGAAGACTTACGTGTTGAAGAGATTAACGACGACAACCACGCCGAAGGGCTGATTGGTTACGTTCGCGAGCGTAACTACAAAGGCATGACGCTGGAGTCGGTTGTTGAGCTGGAAAATGGCAAGATGGTGATGGTCAGCGAATTCTTCAATGAAGACGATCCTGACTTTGACCACTCTCTCGACCAAAAAATGGCCATTAATTGGGTAGAAAGCTGGGAGGTCGTACTGGCTGATGAAGAACACAAGTAAGTTCCAGAATGTAGTGATTGTCACTATTGTCGGTTGGCTTGTGTTGTTTGTCTTTCTGCCCAACCTGATGATCATTGGCACCAGCTTTTTGACCCGCGACGACGCCAGTTTCGTCAAAATGGTCTTTACGCTGGATAACTACACGCGTCTGCTCGATCCGCTCTATTTTGAAGTGCTATTGCACTCGCTGAATATGGCGCTGATCGCCACCCTCGCCTGCCTGGTGCTGGGCTATCCTTTTGCCTGGTTTCTGGCGAAGCTGCCACACAAGGTGCGTCCGCTGCTGCTGTTTCTGCTGATTGTTCCGTTCTGGACCAACTCATTGATTCGTATTTACGGGCTGAAAATTTTCCTCAGCACCAAAGGCTATCTCAACGAGTTTTTGCTCTGGCTGGGCGTTATCGATACACCAATTCGCATCATGTTCACGCCTGGTGCGGTGATTATCGGTCTGGTTTACATTCTGCTGCCGTTTATGGTGATGCCGCTGTACTCCAGTATCGAAAAACTGGATAAGCCGTTGCTTGAGGCGGCGCGCGATCTCGGTGCCAGCAAGTTGCAGACCTTTATCCGCATCATTATCCCACTAACGATGCCGGGAATTATTGCCGGATGTCTGCTGGTGATGCTGCCAGCGATGGGCCTGTTCTATGTGTCCGACCTGATGGGCGGTGCGAAAAACCTGCTGATCGGTAACGTCATCAAGGTACAGTTCCTCAATATTCGTGACTGGCCGTTTGGTGCAGCCACCAGCATTACGCTGACTATCGTAATGGGCCTGATGTTGCTGGTTTACTGGCGCGCTTCTCGTCTGCTGAATAAGAAGGTGAGCGAATTAGATGATTAATCCTTTATATTCAATGCATTAAGTTTGTTTTTGAGTGGTTTTGCCGTTTAAGGTAACGACGTTATAGATCCTATCAAAATCAATCAATTCCATTCTGGTTTTGGAGAAAGATTTTTCGAGAGCTTCGGTCTTTAACTAAAACTGATTGCGTATAATCCCAATACCCCTCCCCGACTATCTGAATGGTCGGGGAGGCACTTCAAGCACAAAATATCATCCCTGCGCCGTTGATTACTCTGCAGGTGAAGTCGGCCACTCAATATCAGGTGCAGTTGATGTATCAACACGATTCAACAATACCCGATATTTATTCCATGCCTCCAGCAACGATCTTTCTTCCTCCGTTGCGATTTCCAGATCTACAGCATCCTGCAGTGGCGCAATATACTCACTGAATTCCTGGATGTAGAACTGTGTGGTGACGGTCTTCCAGCCATTCGGCTCCTGCTGTATCGAAGCATACCAGGCTATTTCAATATCGCTATGCTGCGGCAGCATTTAACCCCTTGTAATTCATCGCCATAATTGATTTAATTCACAAATAAAACTATAATACGGTGAAACTAATGAAAAAAAACACAGATGATGGGGCTAAAATTTACACACCACTTACCCTAAAGCTTTATGACTGGTGGGTTTTGGGAGTATCAAATCGGCTTGCATGGGGATGTCCTACAAAGG
>NZ_PSRU01000035.1:0-18461 GCF_003000935.1 Escherichia sp. R1 | reverse complement strand
CAGGTGTGTCATACACCACGTCAGCGGTGGGAACGGGCTACTGGTTCCTGCAGTTGCTGGACAGGGTTTCCCCGTCTCAGTGGGCGGCAATAGGCGTGCTGGGGAGTCTGCTGTTTGGGCTGCTGACGTACCTGACTAACCTGTATTTCAAAATCAAAGAGGACCGGCGTAAGGCGGCGCGGGGAGAGTAAAGTGATGAATAAAAAATATGAACTGGTTGTTAAGGGGATAAATAATTACGGGGATAAGGTTACTGTTACTGTGAAGTCGGAAGGTGACGGGCAAGCGTCGCTGTTGTTGCCAGATGTGGCGATTAGTCTTGACCGTACTGAAGGTGCCACGCTGGAGTTTTACGAAGCTGAGGCGAAAAAGCAGGCGAAGCAGTTTTTCATGGATGTTGCTGCCGGGTTATGTGAATGGAACGAACCGTTGCCGGAAAAGCGCCCCGTAATTTTAGAGGCGCAGGATGTGTTGATAACCTACAAAGGAAAGCTACCGGGAAGAATTACTTGTTCTCTGAAGATGCCGCCGTCAACACTGCGGTCAGAAAAAGATGATGTTGAATCACGTATTGAAAAACTGGAGAGCTACGTCGTTGAGCTGAATAAGAAATGGTCGATATTGGTGCCTTCTGGCGATGAAAAGCAGTTTGCTGCGTTTGACGATTATTGTCGGAAAGTGATGAGCAGAAATCTCGCAGAGTGTTTCAGTATTCATAATGATAATTTCAGTGACCCGGAATGGGAGTGTAACCGGCCATCCTTTGTTGTATCCGGTGATGCTGGGAAAATAACCATCTCAGAAAATGGGAAAGTAACACCTCCATCGCACCAGCACAGTGAGGAGCTCATTGAATTTGCCATTGATTACCTGAAGAACAATAAAAAGCAGGGGCTGATGAAGCGCGTTGGCCGTTGCATGGGATATCTTCAGGTAGCCGCTGAGATTGAAGCGCTGGCCAGTGGTGCTGATAAGGATGCAATTGTGCGGGAGGCTCTTCTTCGTGATTTTAATACTCCACCCTTTAAAAAAGTGCCGGCTTACTGGCTTCATCCGGGGCTGACTTATCTTAAAGTGCGTATTTAGTGGGCCAGGGACAGCGGCTGAATATTTAATATATCCATGAACACCAAAATCAAATACGGCCTGTCGGCTGCCGTTCTGGCGCTGATTGCCGCTGGTGCGCCTGCGCCTGACATTCTCGACCAGTTTCTGGATGAAAAGGAAGGCAACCACACCACGGCATACCGTGATGGTGCAGGTATCTGGACCATCTGCCGTGGTGCCATCATGGTGGATGGCAAACCTGTCGTTCCGGGCATGAAGTTGTCGAAGGAAAAATGCGACCAGGTTAACGCCATTGAGCGTGATAAAGCGCTGGCGTGGGTGGAGAAAAACATCAGAGTGCCGCTGACCGAACCCCAGAAAGCGGGGATCGCGTCATTCTGTCCGTACAACATTGGTCCCGGTAAGTGTTTCCCGTCGACGTTTTACAGACGAATTAATGCTGGTGATCGAAAAGGTGCCTGCGAAGCGATTCGCTGGTGGATTAAGGACGGTGGCAGAGACTGCCGTATTCGTTCAAACAACTGTTACGGTCAGGTATCCCGTCGTGACCAGGAGAGCGCGCTGGCGTGCTGGGGTATCGACAGATAAGCAGAATATTTTGCTGAAAAATGAGGAATGGCCACGCGGGCGGATAACACGAAATCCTGCGAACTGGCGAAACGTAAGTGAATAAAAGTAAAAACCCCGTTTGTTGGCACCAAGCGAGGTTTTGTGTTTCTGACCTTGAGTAAGGCAAGGGAGAACATGGCGAAGTGTAAACGAATTCTGTTGAGGTTGACTATGAAAAATGGCCTTGAACTGAAAGCGCCTGTAACTGATGACATCAGCAGAGCACTGGCTTTTGCCATTAAGTGGGTGGCGGTCGGTGTTGCTGTGTCCCCGATGCTGTATGGGCTGGCAAAACTGGTCATTGCGTTGAAATCGTGAAGGGAGGATTAAGCATGTCAGACAAACTCATAACGCTGGCGAAGATCCTCTGTGTAATTGTCGGCATTTCATTTTCACTAATGCTGGTTGCTCTTTTTCTTTCCATGGCCTGGATGATGTTGTCTTCGTCGGGGTTGCTGGGGTGAACATAAACCGAATGCTTTCCGCGTTTATCGTTATTCTGCTGGTGGCCTGTGGTGCGCTGTGGATGGCAACAGACCATTACCGTGATAACGCGATTACCTACAAAGCGCAGCGCGATAACAAAGCCAGTGAACTGAAGCTGGCGAACGCAACCATTACTGATATGCAGGTGCGCCAGCGCGATGTTGCTGCGCTCGATGCAAAATACTCGAGGGAATTAGCCGATGCGAGAGCTGAAAATGAAACTCTTCGCGCTGACGTTGCCGCTGGTCGTAAGCGCCTGCGGATCAACGCCACCTGTCCAGGCTCCGTGCGTGAAGCCCCCACCACCTCCGGCGTGGATAATGCAACCGGCCCCCAACTGGCAGACACCGTTACACGGGATTATTTCACCCTCAGAGAGCGGCTGATGACGATGCACAAGCAACTGGAAGGGGCACAGGACTATATCCGCACTCAGTGCCTGAAATAAGTTTTGTTGATGCGCCGTATCGTCGCTATATTCCCTCATTAACAGAGACCGCAGCCCGACAGGGAGACTCCTCTGCGCGAGTGTGCGGGGATAATTAAAAACGATGCACACCGGGTTTTTACCGCGTTAATGATTCGCGGGTTTATCCCGGTGCGATGGTGGAAGAAACAGGAAGCTGTATTACAGAAAGTGCTACTACTGTATCCCGATGCGATGTATGTAATGTGAGTCAGATAATGGCACAGGATGTGGTGATGTGGCAGTCTGGAACACAGGATATATTGTCAGAATAAGACCCGTAGGAATAAAAATGAAAAGACGCCTTTTACTACTTTTTCTGTTATCTGTCCTGGCAGTGGGATGCTCGCAGCAAAAAGCTGATGAGCCCCGGCAATTAGTGACGGTGTATCCACGATATCCGGAATATGCTGCAGCAAATTATATCAAGGGGCTGGTTGAGGTTAAGTTCGATATTGGTGCTGATGGGACTGTGACACGGATCGTTTTTCTCCGCTCAGAGCCTCATAATTTGTTTCGTGATGAAGTGGTGAAGGCCATGGCGAAATGGCGATTTGAAAAGAATCGCCCCTGTCAGGGAGTGAAGAGACAATTTATCTTTACGCCGTCACGTCCTTGATGCTTCCAGGTAGAGAGGGGCTGGACGCAGGAGAAAAATGAAAGAGCCAGCGGTTATATTTTTGTCATGGCTGACGAGGAATGATGGAAGAAGGCGTTGTATGCCACACAACGCCTCACTGTTCATTTCTTCTTTTTCTCTGGTGGAACCCGATGAATAAGAGTTGCACTGGTTTCCGATGAGATGGCGATATACTCGGGCAAAGTATGCTGGCAGTTTTCCAACTGGTCAAAAATACCTGCTCTCGTCTGTTGCAATGCCTGCAGCATGCGGCGGCAATGCGCCTTGCTTTTACTAACCATCTTTCCTTCCTCTATCAGTCGCTGCGTGAACTCATCATGTAATACCAGGTAAATGCGGATGTTATCGGTTTTGGCTACGCAGCATAGTACAAAACGGACAGGTGCATCCCGGGACGGGGGAGGCGTCACATGTCCCTGTGATGGTTGTTCCGGGTAATGCACTGTGTGGGGCATAAAAATGTCCGATAATTTTACTTTCTACCGCAGTTAGTTGATTCGTTGGTCCTGGTAGCACATTGGGCGAGGATTTAAATGCCAGGCAACTGAAGGATGATGTTGCAAGGGAGATAGCGAGAATATTTCTGATTTTCATTTGATGATGCCTCTGTGTGAAATGACGGTAAACGACGCACTTGTGCCGGCACATAATAGCAAGCACCATAATAGATCAGATTCGATTCTTGCTGTAAGTGATAATTATTCTCGTTTTCGGGTCCTTTCCGTCGATCCAACAGGTTACGGGGCGGCGACCTCGCGGGTTTTCGCTATTTATGAAAATTTTTAGGGAAAAATCAGATCCGTTTTTCTTCTTTTTAACTGATTGATTATCAATAGAATTTTAAAAATATAAAAGGATCTAACAAAGGCTGTTTTTGTTAGAAAACGCCATTTTCAGATCCTTTCTGGTTCCCGGGGGAGTGTATGAACGTCAATAAGAAAAAACTGGCCGATATTTTTGGCGTTGATGTCAGGACCATCACCGCCTGGCAGAGTCAGGGGTTACCACTAGTTTCTGGTGGAGGGAAAGGGACTGAATCAGTTTTTGATACAACTGCTGCCATTCAGTGGTATGCGCAGAGGGAAGCTGATATTAAAAACGAAAAACTCCGTAAAGAGATCGAGGATTTGAGGGCTGCCAGCGAATCAGACCTTCAGCCCGGCACCATTGATTACGAACGTTACCGACTGACGAAGGCACAGGCCGATGCACAGGAGCTGAAAAATGCTCGTGAGGAAGGCCTTGTCCTCGAGACGGAGTTATTTACCTACATCTTTCAGCGAGTGGCACAGAATATATCAGGGATCCTTGTCCGTGTCCCTCAGACACTGCAGCGTAAATACCCTGATATATCACCCGTACATCTTGATGCTGTGAAAACTGAAATCGCGAAAGCATCCGATGTGGCTTCTGAAGCCGGTGAGAATGTGCGCAGGTGGATTGATGATTTCAGACGAACTGAGGGCGGCTAATTCTGCAGGAGCGATAGCAACCGGCCTCCTTGCGCTAAAAATTCCTGTCCCTCTGACGACAGTTCAGTGGGCAGATCGACATTATTACCTTCCGAAAGAGTCATCTTACACCCCGGGGCGGTGGGAAACACTGCCGTTTCAGGTTGCCATCATGAACAGCATGGGGAATGACCGGATCCGCACTGTTAATCTGATTAAATCTGCCCGTGTTGGTTATACAAAGATGTTGCTGGGAGTGGAGGCTTATTTTATTGAGCATAAATCACGCAACAGCCTTCTTTTCCAGCCCACGGATTCTGCTGCTGAAGATTTTATGAAATCTCATGTGGAACCCACGATCAGGGATGTGCCGGTTTTACTCGATCTTGCACCGTGGTTTGGGCGTAAACATCGTGATAATACCCTCACGCTGAAACGTTTTTCATCGGGCGTGGGCTTCTGGTGCCTGGGCGGGGCTGCCGCTAAAAACTACCGTGAAAAATCCGTGGACGTGGTCTGCTATGACGAACTTTCCTCGTTCGAACCGGATGTCGAAAAAGAGGGTTCGCCAACCCTGCTTGGGGATAAACGTATTGAGGGCTCGGTATGGCCAAAATCCATTCGCGGCTCGACGCCTAAAATAAAAGGCTCCTGCCAGATCGAAAAAGCGGCCAACGAGTCGGCGCATTTCATGCGTTTTTATGTGCCCTGCCCACACTGTGGGGAGGAGCAGTATCTGAAATTTGGCGATGAATCCACGCCTTTTGGCCTTAAATGGGAGAAAGACAGCCCCGAAAGCGTTTTCTACCTCTGTGAACATCATGGCTGCGTGATCCATCAGTCTGAGCTTGACCAGAGCAACGGGCGGTGGATCTGTGAAAACACGGGGATGTGGACCCGTGACGGTCTGACGTTTTTCAGCGCCGCGGATAATGAAATTCCGCCGCCGCGCTCCATCACGTTCCATATCTGGACGGCGTACAGTCCGTTCACCACCTGGGTACAGATAGTCTATGACTGGCTGGATGCACTGAAAGATCCCAACGGCCTGAAAACCTTTGTGAACACCACGC
Source organism: Escherichia sp. R1 (assembly GCF_003000935.1). Taxonomy (NCBI): domain Bacteria; kingdom Pseudomonadati; phylum Pseudomonadota; class Gammaproteobacteria; order Enterobacterales; family Enterobacteriaceae; genus Escherichia; species Escherichia sp. R1. The sequence continues at coordinate 12,668 of NZ_PSRU01000035.1, read as the reverse complement.
TGGGCGAGACCTGGGAAGAGGCCGTGGGCGAAAAACTCGATCACCAGGTACTGATGGATAAGGTCGTGCATTACACGGCGGCGGTGCCAGCCCGGGTGGTTTATCTGACGGCGGGCATTGACTCGCAGCGAAACCGTTTTGAGATGTATGTCTGGGGATGGGCACCGGGAGAGGAAGCTTTTCTGGTGGATAAAATCATCATTATGGGCCGTCCCGATGAGGAAGAGACGCTGTTACGTGTGGATGCGGCGATCAACAAAAAATACTGCCATGCAGACGGAACCGAAATGACCATTTCCCGTGTCTGCTGGGACACCGGGGGGATCGATGGTGAAATTGTCTATCAGAGGTCAAAAAAACACGGTGTTTTCCGGGTGCTGCCGGTAAAAGGTGCATCTGTTTATGGCAAGCCGGTGATCACCATGCCAAAAACCCGCAATCAGCGGGGCGTGTATCTGTGCGAAGTGGGGACGGACACCGCAAAAGAAATTCTCTATGCCCGTATGAAAGCCGATCCCACGCCTGCGGATGAAGCCACGTCGTATGCCATCCGTTTTCCTGATGATCCGGAGATTTTTTCGCAGACAGAGGCGCAGCAACTGGTGGCGGAAGAGCTTGTGGAGAAGTGGGAAAAAGGAAAGATGCGTCTGCTGTGGGATAACAAAAAGCGGCGTAACGAAGCGCTGGACTGCCTGGTGTATGCCTATGCGGCATTACGTGTGTCCGTGCAACGCTGGCAGCTTGATCTGGCTGTACTGGCAAAATCCCGGGAAGAAGAGACGACCCGGCCAACCCTTAAAGAACTGGCAGCGAAGCTGTCCGGAGGAGTGAATGGTTACAGTCGCTGAACTACAGGCGCTGCGTCAGGCGCGCCTTGATTTATTAACCGGTAAACGGGTGGTGTCTGTCCAGAAAGATGGTCGCAGAATTGAATATACGGCGGCCTCTCTGGATGAGCTTAACCGTGCGATCAATGATGCTGAGTTGGTACTGGGGACAACCCGCCGTCGCCGTCGTCCGCTGGGAGTGAGGTTATGAAACGAACGCCTGTCCTGATTGATGTGAACGGCGTTCCGCTTCGGGAGAGCCTCAGCTACAACGGGGGCGGCGCAGGATTTGGCGGGCAAATGGCGGAGTGGTTGCCACCGGCGCAGAGTGCCGATGCGGCCCTGCTGCCCGCGTTGCGTCTGGGGAATGCCCGGGCAGATGATCTGGTGCGCAATAACGGGATAGCGGCCAATGCGGTGGCCCTGCATAAGGATCACATTGTCGGGCATATGTTTCTTATCAGCTACCGCCCGAACTGGCGCTGGCTGGGGATGCGGGAGACCGCGACAAAAAGTTTTGTCGATGAGGTGGAGGCGGCCTGGTCAGAATACGCAGAAGGGATGTTTGGTGAGATCGACGTGGAAGGGAAACGCACGTTTACGGAATTTATCCGTGAAGGTGTGGGCGTTCATGCGTTTAACGGCGAAATCTTTGTGCAGCCGGTCTGGGATACGGAGAGCACGCAACTGTTTCGTACGCGTTTTAAAGCCGTGAGTCCGAAACGGGTGGACACGCCAGGACACGGTATCGGGAACCGTTTTCTGCGGGCCGGTGTGGAGGTTGATCGATATGGCCGTGCCGTTGCGTACCATATCTGTGAGGATGATTTTCCTCGCTCCGGGAGTGGACGATGGGAACGGATCCCGCGTGAACTTCCCACCGGGCGTCCGGCCATGCTGCATATTTTCGAGCCGGTGGAGGACGGGCAGACCCGTGGGGCCAACCAGTTTTACAGCGTCATGGAACGGCTGAAGATGCTCGATTCCCTGCAGGCAACACAGCTTCAGTCGGCCATTGTCAAGGCGATGTATGCAGCGACAATTGAAAGTGAACTGGATACCGAAAAGGCCTTTGAATATATCGCCGGTGCGCCGCAGGGGCAGAAGGATAATCCGCTTATTAATATTCTGGAGAAGTTCTCCAGCTGGTATGACACGAATAACGTGACGCTGGGCGGTGTCAAAATTCCGCACCTTTTCCCTGGTGATGATCTGAAACTACAGACAGCGCAGGATTCAGACAATGGATTTTCTGCGCTTGAACAGGCGCTGCTGCGGTATATCGCCGCCGGTCTTGGCGTTTCCTACGAACAGTTGTCCCGTGATTACTCGAAGGTCAGTTACTCAAGTGCCCGCGCCTCCGCCAATGAGTCGTGGCGCTATTTTATGGGGCGGCGAAAATTTATTGCGTCCCGGCTGGCCACGCAGATGTTTTCCTGCTGGCTGGAAGAGGCACTTCTGCGGGGGATTATCCGTCCGCCACGGGCACGTTTTGATTTTTATCAGGCGCGTTCAGCCTGGTCACGGGCTGAGTGGATTGGTGCCGGAAGAATGGCCATTGACGGGCTCAAGGAGGTTCAGGAATCGGTGATGCGTATTGATTCCGGACTGAGCACGTATGAGAAAGAGCTGGCGCTGATGGGCGAGGATTATCAGGACATTTTCCGCCAGCAGGTCAGGGAATCTGCAGAGCGGGAAAAAGCCGGACTCTCACGTCCGGTGTGGATAGCGCAGGCGTATCAGCAGCAGATAGCGGAGAGTCGCAGGCCGGAAGAGGAGACAACACCACGTGAGACGTAATCTTTCACACATTATTGCAGCAGCATTCAATGAACCGCTGCTTCTGGAGCCCGCCTATGCGCGGGTTTTCTTTTGCGCGCTCGGGCGCGAGATGGGGGCAGCAAGTCTTTCGGTACCGCAACAGCAGGTACAGCTTGATGCTCCCGGGATGCTGGCTGAAACGGACGAGTACATGGCCGGAGGTAAACGACCGGCCCGTGTTTACCGGGTGGTGAACGGTATTGCGGTACTGCCGGTGACCGGCACGCTGGTGCACCGGCTGGGGGGGATGCGGCCATTTTCCGGAATGACTGGCTATGACGGCATTGTCGCCTGTCTTCAGCAGGCAATGGCAGATAGCCAGGTGCGGGGCATACTGCTGGACATTGACAGTCCGGGCGGGCAGGCCGCCGGCGCGTTTGACTGCGTTGACATGATTTACCGCCTCCGGCAGCAGAAGCCGGTCTGGGCACTGTGCAATGACACGGCCTGTTCTGCAGCCATGCTGCTGGCGTCGGCCTGCTCCCGACGGCTGGTTACCCAGACATCCCGTATCGGCTCCATTGGCGTGATGATGAGCCATGTCAGCTATGCCGGTCATCTGGCGCAGGCCGGTGTGGATATCACGCTGATTTATGCCGGGGCGCACAAGGTGGATGGCAATCAGTTTGAAGCGTTGCCGGCAGAGGTTCGCCAGGACATGCAGCAGCGGATTGATGCGGCGCGCCGGATGTTTGCCGAAAAAGTGGCGATGTATACCGGTCTGTCTGTTGATGCCGTCACGGGAACAGAGGCTGCCGTTTTTGAAGGTCAGTCCGGCATTGAGGCCGGGCTGGCGGATGAATTAATCAATGCGTCGGATGCCATCAGTGTGATGGCCACGGCGCTGAACAGTAATGTCAGAGGAGGCACTATGCCGCAATTAACTGCAACGGAAGCCGCCGTGCAGGAGAACCAGCGAGTGATGGGGATCCTGACATGCCAGGAAGCGAAAGGACGTGAACAGCTTGCCACGATGCTGGCAGGGCAACAGGGCATGAGCGTTGAACAGGCCCGGGCGATTCTGGCCGCGGCGGCACCGCAGCAGCCGGTGGCATCCGCACAGAGTGAAGCCGATCGCATTATGGCGTGTGAAGAAGCGAACGGTCGTGAACAACTGGCAGCAACGCTGGCGGCGATGCCGGAGAGGACGGTGGAAAAAGCCCGCCCGATCCTGGCTGCTTCACCGCAGGCGAATGCCGGGCCCTCACTTCGTGATCAGATCATGGCACTGGATGAGGCAAAAGGGGCTGAGGCGCAGGCTGAACAGCTGGCTGCCTGCCCGGGAATGACTGTGGAGAGCGCCCGGGCTGTGCTGGCTGCGGGATCAGGTAAGGCAGAACCGGTCTCTGCATCCACAACCGCCCTGTTTGAACATTTCATGGCGAACCATTCACCGGCTGCGGTCCAGGGGGGCGTGTCACAGGCGTCAGAAGACGGTGATGCGGACGTGAAAATGCTCATGGCCATGCCATGAAGTCAGTGCTGAACATCAATACGAGGTTTTAACAATATGGTGACGAAAACCATCACTGAACAGCGTGCGGAAGTACGTATTTTTGCCGGTAATGATCCGGCTCACACCGCCACAGGCAGCAGCGGGATTTCCTCGGCAACACCGGCACTGACACCCCTGATGCTGGATGGGGCCACCGGGAAACTGGTGGTCTGGGACGGACAGAAAGCCGGTAGTGCGGTTGGCATACTGGTACTGCCGCTTGAAGGCACAGAGGCGGTGCTGACGTATTACAAGTCGGGGACCTTTGCGACGGAGGCAATCCGCTGGCCTGAAAGTGTGGATGAACACAAAAAGGCCAACGCCTTTACCGGCAGTGCCCTGAGTCACGCGGCGCTGCCGTAACACGTTATCAGGCCACCGCGTTGGCCTGACTGATTTCTTAATGAAAGGAACTGATTTATGGGATTGTTTACGACCCGCCAGTTACTCGGTTATACCGAACAAAAAGTGAAATTCCGTGCGCTGTTTCTGGAGCTGTTTTTCCGCCGTACGGTGAATTTCCACACCGAAGAGGTGATGCTGGACAAAATTACCGGAAAAACGCCGGTGGCGGCCTATGTCTCCCCGATCGTTGAAGGAAAAGTGCTTCGCCATCGCGGTGGTGAAACCCGCGTGTTACGTCCGGGCTACGTCAAGCCCAAACACGAATTTAATTACCAGCAGGCGGTTGAGCGCCTTCCTGGTGAAGATCCGGCTCAGCTGAACGACCCGGCCTACCGTCGTCTGCGTATCATTACCGATAACCTCAAACAGGAAGAGCACGCCATTGTCCAGGTGGAAGAAATGCAGGCGGTGAATGCCGTGCTGTATGGCAAATACACCATGGAAGGGGATCAGTTTGATACTGTCGAGGTGGATTTCGGGCGCTCTGAAGGAAATAACATTGAGCAGGCTGACGGTAAAAAATGGTCTGAGCAGGACCGTGATACGTTTGATCCGACGCATGATATTGACCTCTACTGCGATCAGGCCAGCGGCCTTGTGAATATCGCCATTATGGACGGTACGGTCTGGCGTCTGCTGAATGGCTTTAAGCTGTTCCGCGAAAAACTGGATACCCGTCGCGGCTCAAATTCACAACTCGAAACGGCAGTGAAAGACCTGGGGGCGGTGGTGTCCTTCAAGGGGTATTACGGCGATCTGGCCATTGTGGTGGCGAAAACGTCTTATGTGGCAGAGGACGGTACCGAAAAACGTTATCTGCCGGAGGGCACACTGGTCCTGGGGAATACGGCAGCAGAGGGCATTCGTTGCTATGGTGCCATTCAGGATGCGCAGGCGTTGTCCGAAGGTGTGGTGGCCTCTTCCCGTTATCCGAAACACTGGCTGACCGTGGGCGATCCGGCCCGTGAATTCACCATGACGCAGTCCGCACCGCTGATGGTGCTGCCGGATCCGGATGAGTTTGTGGTGGTACAGGTGAAATAATCCGTGAGCGGGGGCGAAATGCCCCCGTGTCTTTTTTCACAGGAGGCTGAGATGGCAACAAAAGAAGAAAATCTGAATCGTCTTCGTCAACTGGCTGGCCTGCTGGGGCGCGAGGCGGATATGTCGGGGAGTGCTGCGGATATTGCTCAACGTGTGTCTGAGTGGGAAGAGGAGCTTGCTGTTTCCCCGGAGGGCATTATGCACTCTGATGAGAGCGGGGCTGATCAAAATCACACAGACGATGGTGAGCAGTTGCACAACACTGATGCTACGGATGATGTTAAAGCGGTCCGTGTGCGGAAATGCCTGCATGTGATGGGGTATTGCCCGGAGACAGGCCGTCCCGTTGAACTGACGTACCGGGGCATGCGTGTTATGGTGCCATCACCACTGGCGACAGCCATGATACAGCACGGAACGGCTGAGCATGCGTGATTTTCAGAATGCCTTTGATGCTGCCCTTGCCGGGGTGGACAGCACGATTGTTGAAGTGATGGGGATCCGTGCGCAGTTCACCTCCGGAGCACAACGTGGCGGCGAAGTTCAGGGGGTTTTTGACGATCCGGAGTCGCTGGGTTTTGCCGGTGGCGGGGTCCGTATTGAAGGAAGCAGCCCGTCATTATTTGTGCGGACGGATACGGTGCGTGCCGTGCGGCGTGGTGACACGCTGACCATTAACGGCGAGATGTTCTGGGTGGATCGTGTTTCTCCGGATGACGGGGGAAGCTGTTATCTCTGGCTCAACCGTGGGCAACCACCCGCTGTTAACCGGCGACGATAAACGCAGGGTGAAATTATGGCGATAAAAGGGCTTGATCAGGCGATTGATAATCTGAGCCGGGTTCGTAAAAACGCCATTCCGGCGGCTTCAGCAATGGCCATTAACCGCGTGGCCACAACGGCGATTAATCAGTCTTCATCACAGGTTGCCCGGGAGACAAAGGTACGCCGGAAACTGGTAAAGGAACGGTCCAGACTGAAACGGGCGACGGTCAGAAATCCGAACGCAAAAATTATCGTTAACCGCGGTGATCTTCCAGTGATTAAGCTGGGGATCAGGATGCTGGGCCGTCGTCCGAACAGCATACTTAAAGCCGGTCAGCATCGGTATCAGCGGGCATTCATTCAGCGATTAAAAAACGGTCGCTGGCATGTCATGCAGCGTGTGGCCGGGAAAAACCGTTACCCTATTGATGTGGTGAAAATCCCGATGGCGGCCCCACTGAAACAGGCGTTTGATGAGAATGTTGACCGTATCCGGCGTGAACGCCTGCCCGGAGAACTGGCATCCGCGCTGAAACAACAACTGAGGATTGCGATAAAACGATGAAACACACTGACATTCGTGCCGCAGTGCTGGATGCACTCGAGCAGCATGAACACGGGGCGACGCTGTTTGATGGTCGCCCCGTTGTTTTTGACGAAGAGGATTTTCCTGCGATCGCGGTTTATCTGACGGATGCAGAGTATACCGGTGAAGAGCTGGATGCAGATACCTGGCGGGCCACGCTGCATATTGAGGTGTTTTTACCGGCACAGGTACCGGATTCAGAGCTTGATCAGTGGATGGAAAGCCGGATTTACCCGGCGATGACCGCGATCCCGGCACTGGCAGGACTGATTACCACGATGGTTACGCAGGGCTATGAGTATCGTCGTGATGACGATATGGCGTTATGGAGTTCTGCAGATCTGACTTATTCCATTACATACGAGATGTGAGGACGATATGGCAACACCAAATCCCCTTGAGCCGGTAAAAGGTGCCGGTACCACTCTGTGGGTTTACAACGGCAAGGCTGATGCTTATGCAAACCCGTTGTCAGACGATGGCTGGCAGCGACTGGCTAAGGTGAAGGATCTGACGCCGGGCGAGATGACGGCTGAACCCTACGATGATAACTACCTGGATGATGAAGACGCGGACTGGACCGCGACCGGGCAGGGACAGAAATCTGCAGGTGATACCAGTTTTACGCTGGCCTGGAAACCGGGAGAGGAAGGCCAGAAAGGGCTTATAGGCTGGTTTGAAAGCGGCGATGTCCGGGCCTATAAAATCCGTTTTCCGAATGGCACGGTGGATGTGTTTCGTGGCTGGGTCAGCAGTATCGGTAAGGCCGTGACGGCGAAAGAAGTGATCACCCGCACGGTGAAAGTCACTAACGTGGGTAAACCTTCTGTAGCGGAAGAACGCAGCAAAATTACGCCGGTCACTGCGATTAAGGTGACGCCGACAGGTACGGTTGAAAAAGGGAAAACAACCACCCTGACCGTTACTGTGGAACCGGAAAATGCAACGGATAAGACATTCAGGGCGATTTCCGCCGATCCATCAAAAGCCACCATTAGCGTGAAAGATATGACGATTACTGTGGCGGGGGTTAAGGATGGAAAAGTCAGCATCCCTGTGATTTCCGGTAATGGTCAGTTTGCTGCGGTGGCTGAAATTACCGTTAATAATGTGCCGGGTGGCTAAAGAGCTGAGAGATAAGCGATGTTCCTGAAAACAGAACAATTTGAATATAACGGTGTATCCGTCACGCTTTCTGAGCTGTCTGCGCTGCAGCGTATTGAGCATCTTGCCCTCCTGAAACGGCGGGCAGAAGAGGCTGAAGCCAGCGGCAACCTGCAGGTGAGTGTGGAAGATCTTGTCAGAACCGGCGCGTTTCTGGTGGCGATGTCCCTGTGGCATAACCATCCACAGAAAACGCAGTCACCGTCAATGAATGAGGCCGTGATGAAGATAGAGCAGGAAGTGCTCACCACCTGGCCTGCCGATGCCATTGCCCGGGCGGAAGACGTGGTGTTGTGCCTGTCCGGGATGATCGAAGCTGTTCGTCCGGATACTGATATTACTGAAGTGGCGAAAAATAACACGCTGACTGATGATGATTTTTCTGCGGGAAAGTCTTCGACGGCGAGCTGAACTTTGCCCTCAGACTGGCGCGTGAGATGGGGAGACCCGACTGGCGCGCCATGCTTGCCGGGATGACATCCACCGAATATGCCGACTGGCACCGTTTTTACCGCACGCATTATTTTCAGGATACCCAGCTGGATATGCATTTTTCCGGGCTGACGTACGCTGTACTCAGCCTGTTTTTTTGCGATCCGGATATGCATCCCTCTGATTTCAGTCTGCTTGTCCCCCGGCATGAGGAAGAGCAGGTGGAGAGGCCGGATGAGGACAAAATGCTGATGCAGAAAGCGGCAGGACTTGCCGGAGGCGTCCGGTTCGGTGGGGACGGAGGGCGCGATATTTTATCGTCTGTGGATGTGGCGGATGTCATGGTGGATGATGCCGCATTAATGATGGCTTCAGCGGGGATTCCGGGAGGTGTGAGATATGTCCCAGCCGGTTGGTGATCTTGTTATTGACCTGAGTCTGGATGCTGTCCGTTTCGATGAGCAGATGAGCCGGGTAAGGCGTCATTTTTCAGGTCTGGATACCGACGCCAGAAAAACCGCCAGTGCTGTTGAACAGGGCCTGAGCCGCCAGGCGCTGGCTGCACAAAAAGCCGGGATTTCCGTCGGGCAGTATAAAGCGGCCATGCGAACCCTGCCCGCACAGTTTACGGATATCGCCACGCAGCTTGCCGGTGGTCAGAATCCCTGGCTGATCCTGCTGCAACAGGGCGGTCAGGTGAAGGACTCCTTCGGCGGGATGATCCCCATGTTCAGGGGGCTTGCCGGTGCGATCACCCTGCCGATGGTCGGGGTCACCTCGCTGGCGGTGGCGACAGGTGCGCTGGTGTACGCCTGGTACCAGGGAGATTCCACGCTTTCAGCGTTTAATAAAACCCTGGTTCTTTCCGGTAATCAGTCCGGACTGACTGCCGATCGCATGCTGACGCTCTCCAGAGCCGGACAGGCCGCAGGGCTGACGTTTAACCAGGCGAGTGAGTCACTGGCAGCCCTGGTGAATGCCGGTGTGCGTGGTGGTGAACAGTTTGATGCCATCAACCAGAGTGTCGCGCGTTTTGCTTCTGCATCCGGTGTGGAGGTGGACAAGGTTGCAGAGGCTTTCGGAAAACTGACCACTGACCCGACGTCGGGGCTGATTGCGATGGCGAAGCAGTTCCATAACGTGACGGCGGAGCAGATTGCGTATGTTGCTCAGTTGCAGCGTTCCGGCGATGAAGCCGGGGCATTGCAGGCGGCGAACGAGGCCGCAACGAAAGGGTTTGATGACCAGACCCGACGCTTGAAAGAGAACATGGGCACGCTGGAAACCTGGGCAGACAGGACAGCACGGGCATTCAAATCCATGTGGGATGCGGTGCTGGATATTGGTCGTCCTGATACCGCGCAGGAGATGCTGATTAAGGCAGAGGCCGCGTTTAAGAAAGCGGACGATATCTGGAATCTGCGCAAGGATGATTATTTTGTTAACGATGAAGCGCGGGCGCGTTACTGGGATGATCGTGAAAAGGCCCGTCTTGCGCTTGAAGCCGCCCGAAAGAAGGCTGAGCAGCAGAGTCAACAGGACAAAAATGCGCAGCAGCAGAGCGATACCGAAGCGTCACGGCTGAAATATACCGAAGAGGCGCAGAAGGCTTACGAACGGCTGCAGACGCCGCTGGAGAAATATACCGCCCGTCAGGAAGAACTGAACAAGGCACTGAAAGACGGGAAAATCCTGCAGGCGGATTACAACACGCTGATGGCGGCGGCGAAAAAGGATTATGAAGCGACGCTGAAAAAGCCGAAACAGTCCGGCGTGAAGGTGTCTGCGGGCGATCGTCAGGAAGACAGTGCTCATGCTGCCCTGCTGACGCTTCAGGCAGAACTCCGGACGCTGGAGAAGCATGCCGGAGCAAATGAGAAAATCAGCCAGCAGCGCCGGGATTTGTGGAAGGCGGAGAGTCAGTTCGCGGTACTGGAGGAGGCGGCGCAACGTCGCCAGCTGTCTGCACAGGAGAAATCCCTGCTGGCGCATAAAGATGAGACGCTGGAGTACAAACGCCAGCTGGCTGCACTTGGCGACAAGGTTACGTATCAGGAGCGCCTGAACGCGCTGGCGCAGCAGGCGGATAAATTCGCACAGCAGCAACGGGCAAAACGGGCCGCCATTGATGCGAAAAGCCGGGGGCTGACTGACCGGCAGGCAGAACGGGAAGCCACGGAACAGCGCCTGAAGGAACAGTATGGCGATAATCCGCTGGCGCTGAATAACGTCATGTCAGAGCAGAAAAAGACCTGGGCGGCTGAAGACCTGCTTCGCGGGAACTGGATGGCAGGCCTCAGGTCCGGCTGGAGTGAGTGGGAAGAGAGTGCCACGGACAGTATGTCGCAGGTAAAAAGTGCAGCCACGCAGACCTTTGACGGTATTGCACAGAATATGGCAGCGATGCTGACCGGCAGCGAACAGAACTGGCGTGGTTTCACCCGTTCTGTGCTGTCCATGCTGACAGAGATTTTTCTGAAGCAGGCGATGGTGGGGATTGTCGGGAGTATCGGCAGCGCTATTGGCGGGGCTGTTGGTGGCGGCGCATCCGCGTCAGGCGGTACAGCCATTCAGGCCGCTGCGGCGAAATTCCATTTTGCAACCGGAGGATTTACGGGAACCGGCGGCAAATATGAGCCAGCGGGGATTGTTCACCGTGGTGAATTTGTCTTCACGAAGGAGGCAACCAGCCGGATTGGTGTCGGCAACCTGTATCGTCTGATGCGCGGGTATGCGGAAGGTGGTTATGTCGGCGGTGCCGGAAGTCCGGCGCAGATGCGGCGGGCCGAAGGTATTAATTTTAATCAGAACAATCACGTGGTGATTCAGAACGACGGTATCAACGGACAGGCGGGGTCGCAGCTGATGAAGGCGGTGTATGACATGGCCCGCAAGGGGGCACAGGATGAACTCCGGCTGCAGTTGCGTGATGGCGGTCTGTTATCAGGGAGCGGTCGATGAAAACCTTTCGCTGGAAAGTGAAGCCGGATATGGAGGTGAACTCGCAGCCATCGGTGCGTGAAGTGCGTTTTGGTGACGGGTACTCACAGCGTATGGCGGCAGGGCTGAATGCTGACCTGAAAACATACAGGGTGACGCTTTCCGTGACCCGGGAGGAGGCCCGGCATCTGGAAGCGTTCCTGGCAGAGCACGGTGGCTGGAAGGCATTTTTGTGGAAGCCACCCTATGCATACCGGCAGATAAAGGTGACCTGTGCCGGGTGGTCTGCGCGGGTCGGGATGTTGCGCGTTGAGTTCAGCGCGGAGTTTAAGCAGGTGGTGAACTGATGCAGGATATTCGCGAAGAAAGTCTGAACGAGTCGGTTAAGTCAGAGCAGTCACCGCGGGTGGTACTCTGGGAAATCGACCTGACGGTACAGGGTGGTGAGCGGTATTTTTTCTGTAATGAGCTGAATGAAAAAGGGGAGCCGGTCACCTGGCAGGGGCGTAAGTATGAGGCATACCCGATTGACGGCAGCGGCTTTGAGATGAACGGCCGGGGCAGCAGTGCCAGACCGTCGCTGACGGTGTCCAATCTGTTCGGTCTGGTCACCGGGATGGCGGAAGACCTGCAGAGTCTGGTGGGGGCCACGGTGGTCCGCCGCCGGGTGTATGCCCGTTTTCTGGATGCGGTGAATTTCGTTGCGGGCAATCCGGAGGCGGACCCGGAGCAGGAGCTGAGTGACCGCTGGGTGGTGGAGCAGATGTCGCAGCTGACAGCCATGACGGCCTCGTTTGTGCTGGCTACACCGACCGAGACGGACGGGGCGCTGTTTCCCGGTCGCATCATGCTGGCGAACACCTGTATGTGGGATTACCGGGGAGATGAATGCGGGTATAACGGTCCTGCGGTGGCGGATGAGTTCGACAACCCCACCACGGATATCCGTAAGGACAGATGCAGCAAGTGCATGCGCGGGTGTGAGATGCGCGGCATGGTGGCTAATTTTGGCGGTTTCCTTTCCATTAACAAACTTTCGCAGTAAATCCAATGACACAGACAGAATCAGCGATTCTGGCGCATGCCCGGCGGTGTGTGCCTGCGGAGTCGTGCGGCTTAGTGGTGAGAACGCCGGAGGGGGAGCGGTATATCCCTTGTGTGAATATCTCTGCAGAGCCGGAGGCGTATT
>NZ_PSRU01000034.1:0-22652 GCF_003000935.1 Escherichia sp. R1 | reverse complement strand
CCTTTGTAGGACATCCCCATGCAAGCCGATTTGATACTCCCAAAACCCACCAGTCATAAAGCTTTAGGGTAAGTGGTGTGTAAATTTTAGCCCCATCATCTGTGTTTTTTTTCATTAGTTTCACCGTGTTATAGTTTTATTTGTGAATTAAATCAATTATAGCGATGAATTACAAGGGGTTAAATGATGCCACGGCATAACGAATTTGAATATATTGAGTCTTGTGTTGCGGTAAGAGGTTACACGCCAGGACGCAGGTTAAATGCTTACAAGGTTAGGGGATATTGTTTGCTTTTAACAGTAAACAAATTCCCCGGGGCTATACAATACCACCGGGGAGAAAATCTATTTAACGTTGTTAAAAGGTGTACTTAAGACCAGCAGTAGTGATGAAGTTATAGTTTTCTATGCCTGCACCATTTTTGCTGTAGTCAGAAGTGTTATCATTGTGATCATAAAGTGAAGTATCACCTTTTTTATTCGTAACCCGATTCCATGCGCCTTCAATATAAACTTTTGCATTAGGAGTTACGTAATAACCTGCATTGACTGCAACAGAATAGTAATTTTGGTCTTTGACTTTACTGCGATAAGTGATTCTTTTTCCTGGGTCATAGTGCTCATCGTTATCAGATGCTTCCACCCAGCCGCTGTATTTAAATGTGCCACCTAGCTCAAAATCTTCATAACGATAACTTCCAGTCAAGCCAATGTAGGGCATTTTAAAACGTTGTTTGTAGCCGATTGCTCTTTCTCCATTCGGGAAGGAGCCGATATCATCTCTGAATCCCTCCTCAGAACTGTAGATATAGGAACCACCTCTGGCTGTAAAGCTATAACGGCTTTCCTGATATCCGGCCATGAGTCCCAGGCGGTAATTGGGTTCGTTGAGGAGCCAGCCTTTGATATTCAGATCAAATTCGTTGGCATAATTGAGTTGTGTATCAGGGTGTCTACTTTCATCCGTCCAGGTTCCGGGGTTACTGGAATCCATCCAGTCCCGATCGACCATATTGCCACCTCGGCTGCCGAGTGTTGTCCAGCCAGCAGCCCCGATAGATATCTGGGGCATCAAATCCCAATTAATTGCCCCTTTAATAATTGCAGCGTTATTGAATTTCCAGTCAAGTTGACTGACTTTTCGGCCTCCTTCTTCGGCTAGATAAACACGCTCTTTTGTTTTTCCGCTCAGAGTTCCAAGACTAATGTCCGCATTTATGTTGTCAGGAGTAAACGATAAAGTCTCGGTAGAAGCAAAAGAGCTGATCGCAATAGGGGTTGTCAGGACTATTCCCAGAAGTTTCGCCCGCATAAAAGGTCTCCATTCAATCGTTTTAATGATTGAGTATGTATTTTTTATATCTAACTTAATGAGTCAATTGTATATTGCCCCACTGTTTATATTTTGTTTAACATTGAATTTTTGTCACAATGCACTGTCAGTTTTTTAGTTTAATTGTCTGTTTGTGTTTTGCATTGTGGTTTTATGGGCTAATTATTTTTTTCTTTGTGGAGTTTTTATCTATTCAAGTGCCATGCCTTTAGATGCATATTAGCGATAATAGCATGAGGTTTATCCTCAATTGCTGTGTTTTTTAGTATAAAAAAGAGGAACAAAACTGAGACACATAAGGCCTCGCAATGGCTTGCAAGGTTTTACATATTTTGAGGTAGTGGGACGTGTGAACGCAGAGATGGCGCGGTAATTTGTTGACTTAAAATGTCGTTCCTGGAGTTTCTAAGCCGTGGGCTACAGGTTCGAATCCTGCAGGGCGAGCCATTTATTTGTTCCCTTTTACAAATTACACCATCACTTTGTTGTCGCAGTTTTGCTAAATAATTGGAACACGTCAGACGAATAAAATGAAAACAGAAATTCTGCTAAACAATTCATCTTGCCAGGATTTTGATTAGGAAAGTGAAAAGGAAAGGAGCAAGCTAAGTTGCTCCCTTTAATCATTAATACTCAAGGATACTCTGCGCGACGGGCAAATAGCGCAGAGAGAAATAGAGCGTGTCTTTACCGCAAGAGGAACGTTTCGCTAACAGCGAGGCGATCTCTGCATCCGGTTTCGGTTTCGCTGTAAACGTTTTACCTTTACCAGCGACAAACAGTTCATAAACAATGCCGCTTGCTGGGGCGGAACTTTGGCAATCGGCGCTGGCCTGTAGATAACGTTCACGCTGTTCAGCGGTCAGTTTATCCACGCCGCTGCCATCCTGTGCCCAGACATTAACACCGGTTGCTTTAACTTGTTCCAGCAGTTGGCGATAGCCATCTGGCGACATGTTTCCGGCGAAAAAACTACTGATATAAACCGGTTTTGCTGAAACATCGCTAATCAACCGCTGCGCGTTGTTTAACCATGTTAGCAAAGGCTGACGGGCGGCTTCGCTGCGCCAGTTCAGGTCGTCAATTTCCGCGCTGATGTACCAGCCATCCGGCGTTACGCCAGGCACGGCGCTCCATAATCTGGCTTGCTGGAGATCGGCAGCCAGCAGGCGATTAAGATAGCTTTCCAGCGCTGCGGAGGACTGTTTCTGGTGTATAAAAAATTCCGGATCGGCGTTCAGCCCGACAATCAGCTTCAGGCCAGCCTGTTGCGCAGCTGCGGCACGCTTAAACAATAACGCGCGCTGTTCTGGCTGGGTGAATGCATCGCCGTAACGGGTCCATTGCAAAACCAGGGTATCGAAGCCTTGCAAACGTAACTGACTCATCAGCCCCTGCCACTGGGTATCGGTAACCTGACTATCACGGTTCTGTGGTTGCCAGATAATACCTTTCATCGCAAAGGAAAAAGGGCTGACCAAAAGCAGTGTCAGCAATACGAAAATGAACTTACGCATTTACCAGTGCACTCCAATGGTGAGAAACGCGTTGTTGCGCTCTCCGTTACGTTGATTAATCGCCTTAAAGGTATGTTGATATTCGACGCCGAGACTGACTTTGTGCGGCCAGGCGTCGTAGTGCGTCTCGCCGGTCCAGATATTCCAGCGGACCCCGACACCGCCAAGCTGCGCGCCCTGAGTGCCTTTATCACGATAACCGTTGTCCTGAACGTGAGCGTAAGGCTCAATAGTCTGTCCGTTCGCCACCTTCTGATGCCAGCTTACGCGATAATCTGCCGTCCACGCCTGAATATCCTGGCGGATATATTGCGCCGCATCGAGGTACAGGTTTTGGGCAAACCAGCCTGAACCGTTCGGGTGCCATTCGTCGCTGTATTTGCCGCCATTAAAGAATGAGGCGCTGGCGCGCAGCATGGTATCGGATGCGCCATTTTGTCCGTTCAGCGGCAACTGCTGTTCGACGGCGAGGAAAAAGATCTGATCGCGCAGCGGCTTCCAGCGCAGACCGGTGCCGGACATCGGATTTTTCACCGGCATCATCACCCCGTTTTCACCGGTATCGGCAAAGACGCGGCTATAAACTGAGAGCAGGTCGCCTTCCAGCAGCATATTGCGTCCGAGGCGGTACTCGGCTTCCAGTTGCCCGTAGCTACGATAGCTTTTCCCTGGCGCTGCGCCGCCGACATTATTGTTAGCGGTACTCATTGCGCCGGAACGCAAGCCGATAGAAGAATCGAAGCTGAACGTCCAGCGGCGACCGACCTCCTCATGCAGACGGCGGAAATTGAAGCGTTGCTGATTTTGCTCTGGGGTCAGTGGGGTTATCAGCGCCTGATTATCAATGTCATCAATCACCAGCCGGGCGTAGTGCTGCGTCGCAGGCATGTCATCCAGACGCTGGTTCACGTAGGCCAGTTGTCGGATAAGTGCCGGATCGTCCGGTAGCCCTTTATGCGCCTGTTCGAGCATTTCCCGCGACTGTGCGATATCACCGCTATCCCACAAGGCGTAACCAAGCGCTGCCTGGGTGTTGCTATTATTCGGTTCCAGTTCCAGCGCGGCGCGCAAATCACTCACCGCCGCCGGGATATTATGACGTTGGCGATAAATTGTTGCCCGCGCAACGTAAGCGTTGGCAGAAGGCGTAATATTGATTGAGCGCGTGAGATCGTTCAGTGCGAGTTCCGGCTGACCTGGAATGTAACGTTGCGCATGCAGCCACCAGTAGAGGGCATTGTTTCCCAGTCCACGTTGTTCTGCCTGTTGTAACCAGCGATCGCGAGCCGCGCCATTTCCTGCCGCCTGGGCGGTATTGGCGGCAGCAAGCAGATCCTCATTGCTCATGTCGTGAAGACTGATTTTCTGCCAGGCCGCCAGTGCGGTGGCGTAGTCCTCAACCTGATACGCCTGATAGGCTACCGCACGATGTTGCCAGGCGTTCGGTTGTCGTTGTTCGGCCTGAAGCCATGCATACAACGCCACACCGGGTAGCGTGTCCCGATAACACTTTGCCAGACGGTTCCAGGCGGCAGCATCGTAGGAAGGCGACATATCGCCCAGCAAGCGAACTATTGACGGGCAATTATCAGCAATACCCGGCAACTGACTTTGCCACTGACGTTGCTCCGCCAGCGGTAAAGGTTTCGATAAAATTGCCACCTTCGCCGGCGTTGCCAGGTAAGGATGACTTTCCAGCAGAGACGCCAGTCGCGCCATTAACGTCTGGCTGACACGCGCATCGTCCTGGAAAGGATAGCGTTGCAGCAATAAATCGGCAGCTTCGCGTGACTGCCCGTTCTGCATCAGTTGCCAGGTCAGTTGATCCAGGCGGGTAAGATTTGCCGGTTCTTGCTGATACAGCAATCGTGCCAGACGCAGAGCTTCAGCCTTGTTACGGGTCGCTACGCTAACGGCATAACGCTCCTCAAGCATTTCATTGGCGGGGAGGGTGGCGAGTAGTTTTTGCGCTGCGTCGTACTGACCTTCTTTTAACAGCACCGGTAGCGTCACGCCAACAACATACTGGCGGTTATCGGCAAACTGCACCGTATAATTCGCCAACGCCTGAACGGGGTTGGCGCTGTATTTAGATAACAGATAGAGCCAACTTTTCTCTTGTGCGTCCGTGGTAAACAGCGGCTTATTTTCAATGAGATAATGCTGGAGGCGTGCTTTTTCGCCACGATAAGCCAGCGCGGTCGCGTAAGTAATATATGACTGAGGATCGGTGAAGATCCCCTGTGATTGCAGCGCCAGGATCCGATCATCCAACTGCCCGGCAAGAAGCACGTCAAACCACTGACGGCGTTCTGCCGCGCTTAATGTGTTCTGCTGGCGTGCTTCATTATATAGCGTATCTGCCTGGGACCATTGTTTCAGGTAGATTGCCCGTTGCAGCAGATCGGTTCGCAGCGTTTTTCCTTCCGGCGATGCAGCAAACGTCGCATCGTTCAGTTGCGCTCTGGCGACAGGTAATTGTGCCAGCCGCAGGGCATTCTGCCCGACTTCACTGCGACAACGCAGGGTCGGCGCAGCATCGCACGCTTTTTGCTGGGCAAGCAGTTCTTCAACAGTCGTAACGCTTTTCACTTCAACAGGAATAGCCGCCAGACTGCGCTCAAGCCGATCATCTCCTGGGTGACGTTTCAGTTGATCCTCAAGCAACAGCCGCGCCCGGTCATCATGACCAAAATGACGATAGGCTTCCGCAAGGTATAAAGTCAGCGGAATATTATCCGGCACCTGCTGGTGTATATATTCAAATTCGCGGATGGCGGTTGCTTCGTCGTTATTTTTCTGTGCCTTCAGCGCCTTATCGAGACGGGGATAAATAACAAAATGGCGATAATCGCTCAGCCCCAGCTCTTCTGCGCTGGTGCCGATATTGTCTGCGAGTGCGCTGGTACTCAATAAAGATGTCAGCAGTAAACCAGACCATCCGATGACGCGATTAAGGTTATTCTCCTTCATTTTCGGACTCCAGTTGTGCAACCTGTTCAGTGTTTAAACCTGCTTTGAGTAATAGTGATTGCATCGAAACTTGTAATTCGCGTTGAATTGTCAGGACGCGATCCAACGTTTCCTGGCTGATAACGCCTTCGGTGACCAAAAACTTGCCGAGCGGCAGAGAACTGCGTTCATGGCGCAATAACAACACGTTAATTGCTGAACGATTAATATGACCGAGCGTGGTCAGTATTTCGGCGAACAGGAACTGATGCGGCACATATTGCCGCCAGATTTCACCGGCCTGCTGTTCCGTGAGCCACTGATGCTGAACTGCATTGTACAACATTGCCCGCGGATCGTGACCGCGTCGGCGTGCATACCAGTGGCGTAATCCGGTGACAATTTGTCCCCGCAGAACAATGACGTAACGCACTTTGCGTCCGACTTTACGCGTCAGGGCCGCCAGCGAAACCGGGTCAATACCATCTTCACTGCCGACAATTAACTCATCATTGTCCAGACGCAGCGGCAGTACCGCATAATGCAACGCCACGGAGGCCGGCATTTCGGCAATCAGCGAGGAAGGGATCTGCCAGGCATCGATGGATTCCCACGCCACGCCGTTTTGCTCTGCCAGCGCCTGTGCCAGTTGCTCGGCGCTAATCAGCCCCTGCATCAGCATTGAACCGCCCAGGCGTAGACCTTCGACGCGATTACGCAGTGCTGTATCGAGTTGTTCTTCAGTGATAACCTGATTTTCCAGCAGGATTTGACCTAACGGACGCAACGAGCGGGTATCGCCAGTCACGCTGGGGAAGTCATGCGTTGTTTTATCCCACGCGACGCGACGTGGATCGCCGTGTTGAAGTACCTGTTTTAACGCGCGCCAGTTGGCCATGAAGTTAATCAGGTTGCCCCAGAAAAGACGCAGGACAGATAGCAGCCCCTGCGTCAGGCCGTAGTAGCCAGTAACGAAAATCACCCGCTGCACGATGCGGTTAATCATCAAGCCAAAGTTTAGCCACAGCAGAGTCATTAACCATGCGCTGCCGCTGAAAATAGAAAGGAAATGCCAGGCATCGGGCCACAAACTTTCATACGCCAGCAACAGCAAAAGCTGTATCATCACCAGCATCGCGAGGAAGCTGACAAAGTTACTGATTGCCCCTTTGCGGTCGCGCCAGAGAAAGTAGTTCAGCGTCAGGCTGGAGGTCCATTTGTGGGTTTTAAAGCCCTGGAAAACAATGCCGATGATCCAGCGAGATTTTTGCCGAACCGCAGTCGAAAAGGTATCGGGGAAATATTTGCGCACGCAGATCATGTTTGACGTCCGCGCATGCTGTAAAAATTTACGCTGCTCGCGTTCTTTGGCTTCGTCCACCACCGGAAAACGGACAAAAATTTCCGTCATACCTTTCTCTTTCAGGCGGAAGCCAATGTCGTAATCTTCAGTCAGACTCTGCACGTCGAAAGCAATACCGTCACCGTCAGCTAACAGTGCGGTCACGGCGCGGCGGCTGAAACAGGTACCGACGCCTGCGCTGGGCACCTGTCCGGCGAGGGCTTCACGCACCGGAACATCTTTGCCATGCAGTTCTGAAAACTCATCAATGTAGGTCATGCTGGTGAAGTGCGTCCATTCGCGTTCGAACGGATACACTGGGATCTGAATCAGATCTTTACGCTCGACCAGATAGTTGAACAGACGCAATTCCATCGGTGAAATCACATCTTCGGCGTCATGCAGAATAAAACCAGCAAAAGCGAAATTGGCGCTACGTTCAAACTGGGTGATGGCGTCCAGCACGTTGTTCAGACAGTCGGCTTTGCTGGTGGGGCCAGGACGCGCGCAGATTACCTTATGCACGTTCGGGAAGCGAGCGCACACTTCGTCAACATCACGCTGAGTATCGGGGTCGTTGGGGTAGGTGCCAACAAAGATATGATAGTTTTCGTAGTCGAGCGTGGTCGCCGCCAGCTCGGCCATATTGCCGATGACGCCCGTTTCATTCCACGCCGGAACCATAATCGCTAACGGTTTTTCATCTGGTTTATACAGTTCGCGGTAACTCATTCGCGGGTAGCGGCGATAAACACTCAACTTGCGTTTAATGCGGCGTACCCAGTAGACGACATCAATAAAAAAATCGTCCAGCCCGCTGATGAACATAATGACCGCTAACGTTATCGCGATTACTTTTAAGCCGTAGAGCCAGGTAGCAAAAACATCAAGAAGCCAGTCCACACAAAAACCTTACATTAACGCTGGTTATGTTTAGGGTGGCGTATATTAAGGTTTTTTATGAATTGTGACAGCTTTTTATCATTAATAGGTATTACTATTGCGGCATGTTATTTTTACACTGGTTATAAAAGTTGCCGTTTGCTGAAGGATTAAGCGGGTAATATGATAACAAACCTTGTCCCCCGCACATCTGACGTTACCGCAACTGTGCCTTTATGCGCGACAACAATCGATTTCACTATCGCCAGGCCAATGCCGCTACCTTCGCCTTTTCGCTGGCGGGAAGGATCAACGCGGTAGAAACGGTCAAACAATCGCGGTAAGTGTTCGGGCGCAATGGGCGTACCGGGGTTTTCGACGGTAACTTGCACCAGGTGATCGACCGTCTGGCAGCGCACAACAATTGTCTCTCCGGTTGGCGTATTACGCAGGGCATTAGAAAGCAGGTTGCTTAACGCCCGACGCAGCATCAGCGGATCGCCCGCAACCTGACACTCGTCGCCAACAAACCGCAGCTCCACGCCGCGATCTTCTGCTAACGCCTCGAAAAAATCGAACACTTTGCCGACTTCATCCGCCAGGTTGAGCATTTTCTTTTCGGGGATTAGCTGGTTGTTATCGGCCTGAGCGAGAAACAGCATATCGCTGACCATTTTCGCCATTCGCGTCAGTTCTTCGAGATTAGAGTAGAGCACATCTTCCAGCTCCTTCTGGCTGCGCGACTGGCTGAGGGCGATTTCCGTTTGCGTAATGAGATTAGTAATAGGTGTGCGAATTTCGTGGGCGATATCCGCTGAGAAATTGGACTGTCGGGTAAAGACATCCTCAATACGCTCGATCATATGGTTGAACGACAGTACCAGCTGTTCCAGCTCAATGGGCACGGTCTGCGGGTCAAGGCGAACGTCGAGATCTTTCGAGGTGATATTCTGGATTTGACGGCTGACGCTGCGGATCGGCGCGTGACCTTTATGTACCGCCAACAGCACGATAAAGACGATCAGGATGCTGATTACCGATGCGGTCATAATAAGTTTATTCATCAAATCATTGATGTAATGAAGATGAAAATCGATCGAAAGCGCGATGTAGAGCGTATAAATCGGTTTGCCGTCAACCAGCGGGCCAACCGGCAAGTTAATCATCCGCCAGTTGCTGTGTTCCATATGCCCGTGACCGTGCCCTGGCATCATCATCGTCGGGCCGGAAAGGAGATACACCTCGCCGCCCTGCGCGTCTTTATCGGGTATGGCGTCACGCGTAAACTCGCGGATATCCGGCGCGCCGGGGGAGTGATACACCGTTTTACCGTGGCTATTTGCCAGGGAGATCAACACATTGGAATAACCACTGACGATATCTTCCAGCGTCATTAAGCGTCGGGCTTGCGTTTCGTCAGGGTGATTAAGTACCCGTTCAAGGGTGGCGCTAATCTCCTTTAAATCATTAATATCCTGCTCGGCAAAATGCACTTTTACCGAGTGGATCATGATCCATGCAAAGGCGAAAAACGCCGCGATGGTGGCGAGGCTGATAAAAAAGGTCAGGCGGGTTGCCAGCGAAAACGGGCGCTGAAATGGCTTACTGACCATCCGGCACCTCTAGCATGTAACCCACGCCGCGCACGGTCTGAATCAACTTTGGCTCAAAGTCGTTGTCGATTTTGCCGCGCAGCCGCTTCACCGCCACATCAATGGCGTTGGTATCGCTGTCAAAATTCATGTCCCATACCTGCGAGGCGATAAGCGAGCGGGGCAGCACTTCGCCCTGATGGCGGAGGAAAAACTCCAGCAGAGTAAATTCTTTACTGGTCAGAGTGATGCGCGTGCCGCTGCGGGTGACTTTGCGGCTGACGAGATCGACCATCAGATCGGCAACCTGAAACTGACTTTCGATAATTACCGCCGCTCCGCGCCGCAGTAGAGTGCGCACCCGCGCCAGCAGTTCAGCAAAAGCGAACGGCTTCACCAGATAGTCATCCGCCCCCAACTCCAGCCCCTTGACGCGATGTTCAATGGTGCCAAGCGCGGTAAGCAACAGAATCGGCATCCCCTTATTGGCGGAACGCAACATGCGCACGATATCCCAGCCGTTCACGTCCGGCAGCATAATATCGAGGATTATCAGATCATAATCACCGGTCATCGCCAGATGGTAGCCATTCAGCCCGTTGTCGGCCAAATCGACCACAAAACCGGCTTCGGTTAACCCTTTGGTCAAGTATTCTCCGGTTTTCTTTTCATCTTCGACAATCAACAGTTTCATATTTCCTCCGCATGTTGCCCGGGCAATTCTAGAGTAGCGGGATCAGATGGCAATCGCTTATTGGCAAAATGACAATTTTGTCATTTTCCTGTCACCGGAAAATCAGAGCCTGGCGAGTAAAGTTGGCAGCATAAAATCACCAGAAATTATGAGCCTATGTCTCCTTGTAAACTTCTGCCATTTTGTGTGGCCCTTGCGCTAACCGGTTGTTCACTGGCACCGGATTATCAGCGTCCGGCAATGCCCGTGCCGCAGCAGTTCTCACTCAGCCAGAACGGTCTGGTTAACGCAGCAGATAACTACCAGAACGCGGGCTGGCGCACCTTTTTTGTTGATAATCAGGTGAAGACGCTGATTAGCGAGGCGTTGGTGAATAACCGGGATTTGCGCATGGCGGCGCTGAAAGTGCAGGAAGCGCGGGCGCAATATCGTCTGACCGATGCCGACCGCTACCCACAGCTCAATGGCGAGGGCAGCGGCAGCTGGAGCGGCAATCTTAAAGGCGATTCAGCCACGACGCGGGAGTTATCGACTGGCCTTAACGCCAGCTTTGATCTCGATTTTTTCGGTCGCTTAAAGAACATGAGCGAAGCCGAGCGCCAAAATTATTTTGCCACTGAGGAAGCTCAGCGCGCGGTGCATATTCTGCTGGTTTCTAATGTCGCGCAAAGCTATTTCAATCAGCAACTGGCGTATGCGCAATTGCAAATAGCCGAAGAAACGCTGCGTAATTATCAGCAGTCATATGCGTTTGTCGAAAAACAACTGTTGACCGGTAGCAGCAATGTTCTGGCGCTGGAACAGGCTCGCGGGGTGATAGAAAGTACCCGCAGCGACATCGCTAAACGTCAGGGGGAACTGGCGCAGGCGAATAATGCATTGCAACTGTTATTGGGAAGCTACGGCAAGCTGCCGCAAGCGCAGACAGTAAACAGCGACAGCCTGCAAAGCGTTAAATTACCGGCGGGCTTGTCGTCGCAAATCTTATTGCAGCGCCCTGATATTATGGAAGCTGAACACGCGTTAATGGCGGCTAATGCCAATATTGGTGCTGCGCGTGCGGCATTTTTCCCGTCTATCAGCCTGACCAGCGGAATATCAACCGCCAGCAGCGATCTGTCGTCATTATTTAACGCCAGCAGCGGGATGTGGAATTTTATTCCTAAAATTGAGATCCCCGTTTTTAATGCCGGACGCAACCAGGCCAATCTGGATATCGCCGAAATTCGCCAGCAGCAGTCGGTGGTGAATTATGAACAGAAAGTCCAGAACGCCTTTAAAGAAGTGGCAGATGCGCTGGCATTACGTCAAACCCTGAACGCTCAAATCAGCGCCCAGCAGCGTTATCTTGCGTCGCTGCAAATTACTTTGCAACGGGCGCGGGCATTATATCAGCACGGCGCGGTAAGTTATCTGGAAGTGCTGGATGCCGAGCGTTCTTTATTTGCAACCCGACAAACTTTACTTGACCTGAATTATGCCCGTCAGGTTAACGAAATTTCTTTATATACCGCCTTAGGGGGCGGTTGGCAGCAATAATTTTTAACTCCAGGAGAGAATAAATGAAAAAAACACTGCAAGTCGCAATGTTCAGTCTGTTTACCGTTATTGGCTTTAATGCCCAGGCTAACGAACATCATCATGAAACCATGAGCGAAGCACAACCAAAGGTTATTAGCGCCACTGGCGTGGTAAAAGGTGTTGATCTGGAAAGCAAAAAAATCACCATCCATCACGATCCGATTGCTGCCGTGAACTGGCCGGAGATGACTATGCGCTTTACCATCACCCCGCAGACGAAAATGAGCGAAATTAAAACCGGCGACAAAGTGGCGTTTAATTTTGTCCAGCAGGGCAGCCTTTCTTTATTACAGGATATTAAAGTCAGCCAGTAATCCGGGTTTAATGAGATGAAAAAAATCGCGCTTATTATCGGCAGCATGATCGCGGGCGGTATTATTTCTGCGGCAGGTTTTACCTGGTTTGCAAAGGAGGAACCGCCCGCAGAAAAAACGTCGACCGCAGAACGTAAAGTCTTATTCTGGTACGACCCGATGTATCCCAATACGCGGTTCGATAAACCAGGGAAATCGCCGTTTATGGATATGGATCTGGTGCCGAAATATGCCGATGAAGAGAGTTCTGCGTCTGGTGTGCGCATTGACCCGACTCAGACGCAGAATCTGGGGGTGAAAACGGCGACCGTCACGCGCGGGCCGCTGACTTTTTCCCAGAGTTTCCCGGCGAATGTCAGTTACAACGAGTATCAGTATGCCATTGTGCAGGCCCGCGCCGCCGGGTTTATCGACAAGGTGTATCCGCTTACCGTGGGCGATAAAGTGCAAAAGGGCGCGCCGCTTCTCGACCTGACCATTCCCGACTGGGTGGAAGCGCAGAGTGAGTATTTACTGCTGCGCGAAACCGGCGGTACGGCGACCCAGACTGAAGGCATTCTTGAGCGACTGCGACTGGCGGGAATGCCGGAGGCTGATATTCGCCGCCTGATCGCCACGCAAAAAATCCAGACTCGCTTTACGCTCAAAGCGCCCATTGATGGCGTGATCACCGCGTTTGATCTGCGCGCGGGAATGAATATCGCCAAAGATAACGTGGTCGCGAAAATTCAGGGTATGGACCCGGTGTGGGTCACTGCTGCGATCCCGGAGTCCATCGCCTGGCTGGTGAAAGATGCCTCGCAGTTTACGCTCACCGTTCCGGCGCGACCTGATAAAACACTCACCATCCGCAAATGGACGCTGCTACCTGGCGTGGATGCTGCGACCCGCACGCTGCAACTGCGTCTGGAAGTCGACAACGCCGACGAGGCGCTAAAACCGGGCATGAACGCCTGGTTGCAACTCAATACCGCCAGCGAACCGATGCTGCTCATTCCGTCACAGGCGCTGATTGATACCGGCAACGAACAGCGGGTGATTACCGTTGATGCTGACGGGCGCTTTGTACCGAAACGCGTTGCCGTTTTCCAGGCATCGCAAGGCGTCACCGCGTTACGCTCTGGTCTGGCGGAAGGTGAAAAGGTGGTTTCCAGCGGCCTGTTCCTGATTGATTCTGAAGCCAATATTTCTGGCGCACTGGAGCGGATGCGCTCTGAAAGTGCTACCCATGCGCATTGAGGGAATAGCCAATGATTGAATGGATTATTCGTCGCTCGGTGGCGAACCGTTTTCTGGTGCTGATGGGCGCGTTGTTTCTGAGTATCTGGGGCACCTGGACCATCATTAACACGCCAGTGGATGCACTGCCGGATCTCTCTGATGTACAGGTGATTATTAAAACCAGCTATCCCGGTCAGGCACCGCAAATCGTTGAAAATCAGGTGACTTATCCGCTAACCACCACCATGTTGTCGGTGCCTGGCGCGAAGACTGTGCGCGGTTTCTCGCAGTTTGGCGACTCTTATGTGTATGTCATTTTCGAAGATGGCACCGATCCGTACTGGGCGCGCTCGCGGGTGCTGGAGTACCTCAACCAGGTACAGGGTAAGCTGCCTGCGGGAGTCAGCGCCGAGCTGGGGCCAGATGCCACGGGTGTTGGCTGGATCTATGAATATGCACTGGTGGATCGCAGCGGTAAGCACGATCTGGCCGATTTACGCTCATTGCAGGACTGGTTTCTCAAATATGAGCTAAAAACCATCCCTGACGTTGCGGAAGTGGCGTCGGTGGGCGGTGTGGTGAAAGAGTATCAGGTGGTTATCGATCCTCAGCGCCTGGCGCAGTATGGCATCAGTCTCGCCGACGTAAAAAGCGCGCTGGATGCTTCAAACCAGGAAGCGGGCGGTTCGTCGATCGAACTGGCGGAAGCGGAATATATGGTGCGCGCCAGCGGCTATCTGCAAACGCTCGACGACTTTAATCACATCGTTTTAAAAGCCAGTGAAAATGGCGTGCCCGTTTATCTGCGTGATGTTGCGAAGGTCCAGGTTGGCCCGGAGATGCGCCGGGGCATTGCCGAACTGAACGGCGAAGGCGAAGTGGCGGGCGGGGTGGTGATCCTGCGTTCCGGCAAAAACGCCCGTGAAGTGATCGCCGCCGTGAAGGACAAACTGGAAACGCTGAAAAGCAGTCTGCCGGAAGGTGTGGAGATAGTTACAACATACGATCGCAGCCAGCTCATTGACCGCGCCATTGACAACCTCAGCGGCAAGTTGCTGGAAGAGTTTATTGTGGTGGCGGTAGTCTGTGCGCTGTTTCTCTGGCATGTGCGCTCGGCGCTGGTAGCGATTATTTCGTTGCCGCTGGGGTTGTGTATTGCTTTTATTGTCATGCACTTTCAGGGACTGAACGCCAATATTATGTCGTTGGGTGGCATTGCGATTGCCGTCGGGGCGATGGTCGATGCCGCTATCGTCATGATCGAGAATGCGCATAAACGGCTGGAAGAGTGGCAGCACCAGCATCCTGACGCCACGCTGGATAATAAAACGCGCTGGCAGGTGATCACCGATGCATCTGTTGAAGTGGGTCCGGCGCTGTTTATCAGTCTGCTGATTATCACGCTGTCGTTTATCCCGATCTTCACCCTGGAAGGGCAGGAAGGTCGTCTGTTTGGCCCGCTGGCGTTCACCAAAACCTATGCGATGGCGGGCGCGGCGCTACTGGCGATCGTAGTGATCCCGATCCTGATGGGCTACTGGATCCGTGGCAAAATTCCGCCGGAAAGCAGTAACCCGCTCAATCGCTTTTTGATTCGTGTTTATCATCCGCTGTTGCTGAAAGTACTGCACTGGCCGAAAACCACGCTGTTGGTGGCAGCGCTTTCGGTGCTGACGGTTCTCTGGCCGCTCAATAAAGTTGGCGGGGAATTTTTACCGCAGATCAATGAAGGCGACTTGTTGTATATGCCATCGACGCTGCCGGGGATTTCCGCAGCAGAGGCGGCGAGCATGCTGCAAAAAACCGACAAGCTGATTATGAGCGTACCGGAAGTGGCGCGGGTATTTGGCAAAACCGGGAAAGCGGAAACCGCCACCGATTCAGCTCCACTGGAGATGGTAGAAACGACTATCCAGCTTAAGCCGCAGGATCAGTGGCGGCCTGGCATGACGATGGACAAAATCATTGAGGAACTGGATAACACCGTGCGTCTGCCGGGGCTGGCGAATCTGTGGGTGCCGCCAATTCGTAACCGTATCGATATGCTCTCGACTGGCATTAAAAGCCCTATTGGCATTAAAGTTTCCGGCACTGTGCTGGCGGATATCGACACGATGGCGGAGCAAATTGAAGAAGTGGCGCGAACGGTGCCAGGCGTGGCTTCTGCGCTTGCTGAGCGTCTGGAAGGTGGGCGTTATATCAACGTTGAGATTAACCGTGAAAAAGCCGCGCGTTACGGTATGACGGTGGCGGATGTGCAGTTGTTTGTGACTTCTGCGGTGGGCGGGGCGATGGTTGGCGAAACGGTGGAAGGGATTGCTCGTTATCCAATTAATCTGCGTTATCCGCAAAGCTGGCGCGATAGCCCGCAGGCACTGCGCCAGTTGCTGATCCTCACGCCGATGAAGCAGCAAATCACCCTGGCAGACGTGGCTGACGTTAAAGTCTCTACCGGACCGTCGATGCTGAAAACCGAGAATGCGCGCCCGACGAGCTGGATTTATATCGATGCCCGCGATCGTGACATGGTGTCGGTGGTTCACGATCTGCAAA
This sequence comes from Escherichia sp. R1, assembly GCF_003000935.1. Classification (NCBI taxonomy): domain Bacteria; kingdom Pseudomonadati; phylum Pseudomonadota; class Gammaproteobacteria; order Enterobacterales; family Enterobacteriaceae; genus Escherichia; species Escherichia sp. R1. The sequence goes on along the minus strand of NZ_PSRU01000034.1, from coordinate 6,671 downwards.
AAGCGATAGCTGAAAAAGTGCAGTTAAAACCGGGCACCAGCGTGGCATTCTCCGGGCAGTTCGAGCTACTGGAGCGCGCCAACCATAAGCTGAAACTCATGGTGCCGATGACGTTGATGATCATCTTCGTGCTGTTGTATCTGGCGTTCCGTCGGGTGGGCGAAGCGTTGCTGATTATCAGCAGCGTACCGTTTGCGCTGGTGGGTGGCATCTGGTTGCTGTGGTGGATGGGCTTTCATCTTTCCGTGGCGACGGGTACCGGTTTTATTGCCCTTGCCGGGGTTGCTGCCGAATTTGGCGTGGTGATGCTGATGTATTTACGTCACGCCATAGAGGCCGAGCCGTCGTTGAATAATCCGCAAACATTCAGCGAGCAGAAGCTGGATGAGGCGTTGTATCACGGCGCGGTCCTGCGCGTGCGCCCGAAAGCGATGACGGTGGCGGTGATTATCGCTGGTCTGCTGCCGATTCTGTGGGGAACGGGAGCAGGTTCAGAGGTGATGAGCCGGATTGCCGCGCCGATGATTGGCGGCATGATCACCGCGCCTTTGCTATCGCTGTTTATTATCCCGGCGGCGTATAAGCTGATGTGGCTGCACCGACATCGGGTACGGAAATAAAAGCAGGATACCCGGTTTAACCGTGTGGATTGTGTCTTGCGACGATGGGCACTAAATGTTAAAAGGTGCCCCTCAACAAAAAAGACACACAGGGGAAAGGCGTGAAAAACGCGTCAACCGTATCGGAAGATACTGCGTCGAATCAAGAGCCGACGCTTCATCGCGGATTACATAACCGTCATATTCAACTGATTGCGCTGGGTGGCGCAATTGGTACTGGTCTGTTTCTTGGCATTGGTCCGGCGATTCAGATGGCGGGTCCGGCTGTATTGCTGGGCTACGGCGTCGCCGGGATCATCGCTTTCCTGATTATGCGCCAGCTTGGCGAAATGGTGGTTGAGGAGCCGGTATCTGGTTCATTTGCCCACTTTGCCTATAAATACTGGGGACCGTTTGCGGGCTTCCTCTCTGGCTGGAACTACTGGGTAATGTTCGTGCTGGTGGGAATGGCAGAGCTGACCGCTGCGGGCATCTATATGCAGTACTGGTTCCCGGATGTTCCAACGTGGATTTGGGCTGCCGCCTTCTTTATTATCATCAACGCCGTTAACCTGGTGAACGTGCGCTTATATGGCGAAACCGAATTCTGGTTTGCGCTGATTAAAGTGCTGGCGATCATCGGTATGATCGGCTTTGGCCTGTGGCTGCTGTTTTCTGGTCACGGCGGCGAGAAAGCCAGTATCGATAACCTCTGGCGTTACGGTGGTTTTTTTGCCACCGGCTGGAATGGGCTGATTTTGTCGCTGGCGGTAATTATGTTCTCTTTCGGCGGTCTGGAGCTGATTGGGATTACTGCCGCTGAAGCGCGCGATCCGGAAAAAAGCATCCCTAAAGCAGTGAATCAGGTGGTGTATCGCATCTTGCTGTTTTATATCGGTTCACTGGTGGTTTTACTGGCACTCTATCCGTGGGTGGAAGTGAAATCCAACAGTAGCCCATTTGTGATGATTTTCCATAATCTCGACAGCAACGTGGTGGCTTCTGCGCTGAACTTCGTCATTCTGGTGGCATCGTTATCGGTGTATAACAGCGGGGTTTATTCTAACAGCCGCATGCTGTTTGGCCTTTCTGTGCAGGGTAATGCACCGAAGTTTTTGACTCGCGTCAGCCGTCGCGGCGTGCCGATTAACTCGCTGATGCTTTCCGGAGCCATCACTTCGCTGGTGGTGTTAATCAACTATCTGCTGCCGCAAAAAGCGTTTGGTCTGCTGATGGCGCTGGTGGTAGCAACGCTGCTGTTGAACTGGATTATGATCTGCCTGGCGCATCTGCGTTTTCGCGCGGCGATGCGACGTCAGGGACGTGAAACACAGTTTAAGGCGCTGCTTTATCCGTTCGGCAACTATCTCTGCATCGCCTTCCTCGGCATGATTTTGCTGCTGATGTGCACGATGGATGATATGCGCTTGTCAGCGATTCTGCTGCCGGTGTGGATTGTATTCCTGTTTGTAGCATTTAAAACGCTGCGTCGGAAATAAGGCATTCACGCCGTATCCGACAAAATGATGTCAACCATCCGAAACCGCTCTCATCCATTCGATAAGAGCGGTTTTTTTAATTACTGCTTAAATGCACCCGCCAGAGAGCGAATATCATTGCCGGTTGGCGACTGATGAAGTCGCAGACCAAACTCTTCGACAATCGCAAATATGTGATCGAATATATCAGCCTGAATGCTTTCATATTCCAGCCACACCACGGTGTTGGTAAACGCATAGATCTCGAGCGGTAAACCGTTATCGCCAGGAGCCAGTTGGCGTACCATTAAGGTCATATCTTTACGAATCCGCGGATGGTTACGTAGATATTCGTTCAGATAGGCACGAAAGGTTCCAATATTGGTCATTCGGCGCAGGTTTAATACCGACTCCGTAGAACCTTGCTGGCGATTCCACTCATTAATTTCCTGATGGCGGCTGGTTAAATAAGGTTTTAACAAATGCGCTTTATTCAGACGTTGCATTTCGTCTTCATCAAGAAAACGAATACTGGTGACATCAATACTGATACTGCGCTTAATACGTCGCCCGCCGGATGCTGACATCCCGCTCCAGTTTTTAAAGGAGTCAGAAACCAGAGACCAGGTGGGAATAGTGGTAATGGTATTGTCCCAGTTACGCACTTTGACGGTGGTTAACCCAATATCGATCACCGCGCCATCCGCGCCGTATTTCGGCATCTCCAGCCAGTCGCCCAGTTTCAGCATATCGTTCGCGGAAAGCTGAATACCTGCCACCAGACCAAGAATCGGATCTTTAAATACCAACATCAGCACGGCAGCCATTGCACCAAGACCGCTGATCAGAATCGCTGGCGACTGACCAATCAGCAGCGAGATCATCAAAATGCCGACCAGAATCGCGCCGATCAGTTTAATCCCCTGAAATATCCCTTTCAGCGGTAACTGAGATGCCGCCGGGAATTTCTGCGCCAGATTCAAAATCACATCCAGCAACGAGAAGACTGAAAGCAGCGCATACATCATGATCCACAACTGCGCGCAGGTAGTCAGAATATCTGCCGCTTCGGTGCCTTTTTGTAGCCAGAATACCGCCTGAATATTGACGATAATCCCCTGCAGGGTAAAAGCTAAACGGTGGAAGAGTTTATTCTGGGTAATGATTTGCAACCAAAGCCGTGAACTGGCGATGGCGCGTTTTTCGAAGGTCCGCAGTACCACCCAATGCAAAAAAATATGCACCACGACGGCGGTCAGAAAAATAATACCGAAAATCATCACCATTGAGGTGGTGTGATCGATCTCAATACCCGCTAAATCTTCAACCTGGGATATTAAATCCTGCATAACGTCTCCTTTATACAACAGCAGACTATGATGACGGCTGAAACAGGGTTATGCAAATCAGGAGAATCTGAGGGGAAATAGCCGGGCAGATGCCCGGCAAGAGAGAATTACACTTCGGTTAAGGTGATGTTTTGCGGCAGACGAGATTTCGGCAGCGTAGCGTTAAAATCTTCAACGCTGTGATGACCCACCGGAACAACTACCAGACTGGTGTAGCCTTTCTCTTTCAGACCAAATTCTTCGTCGAGGATGGCGGCGTCAAAACCTTCGATGGGTACCGCGTCCAGACCCAGCGCCGCCACGCCGAGCAGGAAGTTGCCGACGTTGAGATAAACCTGTTTTGCCATCCACTCTGCATCATCATGCAGATCTTTACGGTGCATATCGGCGAAGAACTTGCGACCTTTATCGTTCGCGGCTTTCGCTTCCGGCGTGGCAAAGCGGCCATCGGCATCTTCCTGGTCAACAACCAGCTTCAGCCAGGCATCGTCCATCGCGGTTTTTGCACAGAACACCACGACGTGCGAGGCATCAAGCATTTTACGCTCGTTGAACACGTAATTATCGGCAGCGGATTTGGCAACACGCGCTTTACCTTCTTCCGTGCTGGCAACAATAAAATGCCATGGCTGGGAGTTGGTGCTGGATGGGCTGTATTGCAGTAGAGTTTTGATCTGCTCGGCCTGTTCCGGGGTAAGTTTTTTGCTGGCATCAAATGCCTTAGTGGAATGACGCTTTAAGGCGACAGAAATGATATCCATAAAGACTCCATGTGAAAGTAATTTTGCGTGCCAGCAGATTACAAGGATCGAGATGAAATGGTAAGCGAGAAAAATGCGCTATTGATTTACGGTTGAGTCAGGACGCAGTCGTTTTTGATCGCGTTTAGCCAGACCATCAACCACCAGATTCCACGAATCGTTGATCAGATCGCGAAGTAACGCTTCGGAGATTTCCTCGCCGGGATACACCGAAATCCAGTGCTTTTTATTCATGTGATACCCTGGCTTGATGCTTGGGTATATTTGCTGATTTAGCAGGGATTTTTGTGGATCGGACTTCAGATTGATAAAGGGGACGCCGCGCAGCTCCGACGACAGCATAAAAATCTTGCCGCCAATTTTAAAAACATCGAACTCCGGGCCAAAAGGCCAGCAAAGCTCGACAAAGGGTAACTCAAGAGCCACGCGTTTCGCCGTTTCGTGCAGTGATTGCTTATCCATAAATGTTCCTTTAGGCGAAGGAGAATAAGCAAAGTATGCCGCGAAGTTCGGCGATAATCGACGTTTAATCCGCCAGCGAGAACCAGCGTCGCCAGATAAAGCGTAGAACAAAATACTCAATAGCGCCCAGCACTAAAAACCACAGACAAAACAATAAAGTGTAAAGCTGGCTAAGATCCATCAGATGGAACATGGTCACCAGTTTTTGTGCCAGCGTCAGCCCCAGTGCGGGGGCGGGCAGCAGCAGGCAAGAGAGGAAAGCCATCAGCAAAATGCCTGCTGCGGTGGTCAAGGTTTCTAAAGGGTGTTTCATAACATTGTTAAATGTAAGTTAAAACACCATTGTCAGGGATATTCTTCTGTAAGGCAATTCCCGGCTTAGTCACCAGCCCAGATCTCACAATGCTTTTTCACCAGCCCAATCAGCGAGCCGCCATCGGCGACGAAATCGCGCATCAGCTGCGCTTCATTCAGACCGCTGACGACCTGGTGATGCAGGGCCTCAATCGCACTCGATGCACCCATTTTATGTGCCGAAGGGGCGATTTTTTCCAGCAATCGCAAGGTGTCTTCCGTCAATGGTCGACGATCGCCAGTGTGCGGATCGGTAATGACGCCTTCCAGCCCATAGCGGCAGGCCTGGAAACGGTTGAATTTATACAGCAGGTAATCTTTCTCCTGATGTTTAAACGGGCGTTCCGTCAGTAACCAGTGGGCGGTAGCCTGAATCAATCCTGCCATATTTACCGCATGGCTAAGAGTTAACGGGGTATCCATTACCCGAACCTCCACCGTGCCAAAATGAGGACTGGGGCGAATATCCCAGTGCAGATCTTTAATGCTGTCGATCATCGTGGTGTAACTCAGGCAGCGAAACAGGGCTTCAAATTGTTGCCAGTTACTGACCCACGGCATCGGGCCATTATCGGGAAAGGCGGAAAAAATATTCGGTCGTGAGGAGGCAAAACGCGTATCCGTTCCTTGCATATATGGCGACGCGGCGGAAAGGGCGATAAAGTGCGGCACAAACCGTGACAAGCCGTGCAGCAAATAAATGGCATCATCGCCACTGGCGCAACCAACATGGACATGCTGACCAAAAACGGTCGCCTGCTGGATGAGATAACCAAAGTTTTCCAGCGTTCGTTGATAGCGTTCGTTATCGCATACCTCCTGACGCTGCCATTTCTGAAACGGGTGCGTGCCACCGCCGCAAATTTCCAGATGATGGTCTGCGGCTGCCTGCAATACGACTTTCTGCATCGCTGAAAATTGCCCGGCAGCCTGGTTGATATCACGGCAAACATCCGTCGCCAGCTCCAGCATACTTTCGGTGATATCGTGCTTTACCTCTCCGGCCGTGATCTGATTTTTAACCGCGTCAATCAGCATTGATGAGTCCTGGCTTAAGTCATAGCCCGGCGGATTAACCACCTGCATTTCCAGTTCAATACCGAGGGTAAAAGGTTCAGAAACATGAAAATCGGGTAATGGCATAGGTTTCTCTTATATTGGCGTTTTCTATTCAGTATAGAAGTGGGAGCGGCCGGGTGAGATGCGGAAGTTCTGGAATGTTTCTTTTTTTTGGCGATGGTGAACTGATGGTGACTGAAGCAATTTGGCTACTTTTGCAATGTGACAAGTTATGGCAGAGCTGGCTGGCGGCGAAGAATTTTGACGATTGAGGCATGCAGAAAAAAACGGGTTCAGCTTCAGTTGATTAAATGAGAAGTCCGAAACAGGACTCACTGTATAAATAAACAGCTATTTTGCTAAGGAAGGGTAAGATAACTGCGGGTGCCTGAAGCTTTCCGGTTTCAGGTTTACTCTGAGGTCTGGAAAGATGAAGCCCCAGGAGATATTTCTATCAACCCTGGGGCTGCCACTCCAAACCCGAACAATTTGGATGGTAGTCCCTTCTTCGCATGGAGGCAATATAAACATGCTGACGAAATATGCCCTTGTGGCAGTCATAGTGCTGTGTTTAACGGTGCTGGGATTTACGCTTCTGGTCGGAGACTC
>NZ_PSRU01000033.1:0-23817 GCF_003000935.1 Escherichia sp. R1 | reverse complement strand
GGTGCTTTTGCCGTTACGCACCACCCCGTCAGTAGCTGAACAGGAGGGACAGCTGATAGAAACAGAAGCCACTGGAGCACCTCAAAAACACCATCATACACTAAATCAGTAAGTTGGCAGCATCACCGGTTGCGACTGCAGAAAAAGCACCCTCAGTGACTTGGGCATTATTGGCTGACGACTTCTTAACAATCGCAGTATAATGCAGCACATTATCACCATCTTTCAGGGTATTAGCATCACCTTCTGTGCCATCGAAAGAAACGTTTTTACCTGCAGCCTGAACTACAATCGCAGTACCTGTCCCCCCGCTGGTATCTAACTCCTCATTATGACCAGAAACCCTTGGACCACTAAAAGCCAGCTTCACAGTCCCTTTTTTTGCTGCCGAGACTCCTCCCCCCCCTTAAATGAAGTGATATCACAATTAACCAATTCAATATCTAAATTCATTGGTTTGGATACGCCTCCTGCTTGAAGGAAGCTTTTTGAAAGCTGTCCAAAATCAATAGACTGATCAGCTGATTTCTGAGAAATGCTGCATGGAGCATCAACAACAGTTCCGTTAAAGGTTACTCTACCCTGCCCCTGTGGAGTAGTTAGAGCAGCATTTACACCAAAAGACACCACTGCCATAGCTACCGCACCGGCAATAACCGACTTAATCATAAATAACAACCTCTTTTTCATTACTGAACACACCAGAGATATCTGGCAATTTAAAATGACCCGATTACCTTTAATAACCAGATCAATACAAATAATATTCTCGTATTTTCAGGGCAGGTTATTTATCGACAGAATACTGATATAACCTGTCTGCTTTCTGACAAGGGCTTCTTTTTTTATCTTCCAGAAACTCCGGAATGCCATAATTTAGTCAAATGCCGATGACTCATCTGTATAATAAGGTGCAAGCCTTGCTGCAAGAGCATTCAGCCGTATAAGTCTCCCCAGTGTTGTACTGAAATACCCATTATTCATCTGGTATTTCTCGCAGACCTCCTTACGGGAGTGCCCACCTACCAGATAGTCCTTCATAGCCAGAATGACCCTGTCACTGTGAATAGAAGAAATACCTATCAGTAAAAAAAATGCATTTCAGACATAGAGCCGAGCAACAGCACGCTCTCGCGTATATTCAGCAAAAACGCATTTCCTGACCGACTGATGACTTCATGATGCGCCATGTTTCCCCCTTCTGTCGGGCCCCTGGATATATGCTTCCGGCCCGGAAATACTCTTCACGCAATAAGTTAAATTTAGTTTTTTATGTTGTAAATATTGATTTAAACGATCTTTTAACCCACAAAACAAAATTAAACCAGAATAAAATTCTAACAACAAGAATACACTCAGATAAAAACATCATGGTGAATTGAATTTACAGCATAAAAGATCGTCTAAATGCATTTTTACGGACTTTCTTTTCACAGAAAAATAACACACAAAATGTGATACACATCAAATAAAGCCAACAAAAAGCAAATTCACTAAATTGCACAAATAAAGCAAACACAGAGAATAAAAATACCTTTCCGTTGATAACAGAGAGCATGATTTTTATTATTCGAAGAAACTTTGTTACAGTGAGATGAGTGAATATATGAAGAATGAAATACTGGAATTTCTGAACAGGCATAATGGAGGGAAAACCGCAGAAATTGCGGAGGCGCTGGCGGTAACGGATTATCAGGCACGCTATTACCTGTTATTACTGGAAAAAGAAGGTGTGGTTCAGCGCTCTCCATTAAGGCGAGGCATGGCAACATACTGGCTTCTGAAAGGAGAGAAGCAGGCGGGGCAGAACTGTTCTTCCACAACTTAATAACTCAATCTGTGGGCATGCTTCACTGAAACAGATAAAAGTTACATCAGAGTGCAGATTCAATTTTGCAGCATTCATCACAAAATAGAAATTTAGTATTTTATGTCAGAATACTTCACATGATAATAAAAACCTGTCTGGATTTACTGCATGGCCAGACATTACAAAATACAAACGCCATAAACTTCATTCAGCCTTCTTGCTGTCCGGTAACGGAGGCTGCTTTTTCGTTACACCTTTCCCCGGCAGCATCAGTAGCAGTAATTTATAGATTCTACGAACTGAGACTGTCTGTCCGGGGAGAACGTACACAGCCCGACACAATGTACCAGTCAATAATATCCGGTTTCTGATTCCCTGCCTGACAGACCACTCTCTGGCAACTTTGTATTCAGTTCATCTACTACTGGAGACAGATTTATAAAATCCAACTCCACGATCTTTGACCGTCCGCATCCCCTACTCTCTGTGCTGCGGTCATCGGTTAATTCCAGCGTCCGTCCGTTACGATCAGATATTACTGAACCGCCCCGGGTTTCCTGGAGAGTGTTTTATCTGTGAACTCAGGCTGCCAGATCATTGTTTCCGATGGAAGCATAATAAGCTTTTTCTGCTTCTGCCGGAGGAGTATGGCCCAGCCTTCCCAGCAATCATCGATTGTTATACCAGTCCACCCACGTGAGTGTGGCCAGTTCCACTTCTGCACGGTTTTTCCAGCTCTTACGGTGTATTACCTCCGCTTTGTAAAGACCATTGATGCTCTCCGCCATCGCGTTGTCATACGAGTCGCCTGTACTCCCTGTTGATGCCAGCAGTTTTGCTTCTTTTAATCGCTCCATATAGGCCAGTGACACATACTGAGAGCCTTTATCGCTGTGATGGATGGTGCCGGACGGACGGCGGGCCCACAACGCCTGCTCCAGCGCATCCAGCACGAATGTCGTTTCCATAGACGATGAGACCCACCACCCCACGATGTATCCGGCAAACACATCAATGATGAACGCCACATAGACGAAGCCCTGCCATGTGCTGACGTAAGTAAAATCAGCCACCCACAGCTGGTCAGGACGTTCTGCCACGAACTGACGGTTTACGCGGTCACCTGCAGCAACGGTTTTCCGGCTGACGGTAGTGCGGACCTTTTTACCCCGGAGAACACCGGCAAGTCCCATAACCGCCATGAGGCGCGCCACTGTACATCTGGCCACCCTGATTCCTTCCCGTAACAACTGACGCCAGACTTTACGCACACCGTACACCTGATGATTTTCATCGTATACGCGCTGTATCTCTCTCTTCAGCCAGTCATCGCGCTGACAACGGGCACTGCGTTTATCAGGATGATGCCGCTGCTGCTGACAATGGTAATACGTTGACGGGGCAATATGCTGTTCACTGCATACCGGTCCGACCCCGTACTGCTCACGCAGCTTATCCAGCAGTGGCATTATTTTTTCCAGAGGCGGTCGAACTCCGCCTTCGCAAAATAAGCGGAAGCCTGGCGAAGGATATCGTTACTGCGGCGCAGTTCACGATTTTCACGTTCCAGCTCTTTCAGACGCTGACGTTCAGCGGTGGTGAGCCCACCATCACCGCCCCCGGTATCCCGCTCATGCTGGCGAACCCAGACACGCAGAGTCTCTGGCGTACAGCCAATCTTTGGAGCTATGGAACAAATTGCCGCCCATTGTGAGTCATATTCGTCCTGACTTTCCAGAACCATACGAACTGCCCGTTGACGGACTTCGGGGGAAAAACGTGTATTTTTAGTCATCCTGTTTACCTCTTTCTCAGGGAATTTAGTCTCCAGGATTCCCGGGGCGGTTCACAGTAATCATGCCGGGTCTGGCTGGCTAACACCCCATTATAAGGGGTACGAATAAAGTAACGGGGCTTCACGCAGGGATGGACAGATTGCTCTGATATACAGCCGACGACGTCCCGCTGCAACATCATCACGCAGATGCTTCATTTTCAGATTTGGGACCTCCTTTTGATTTCTCGTTTAACTTTTGCTGTTACCAGACTTTAATCTATTTTAACAATTCAAGAATTTTTTATAAAATGCTCAAAGATGAAAGCGTTACTGAACCAACCAGCTTGGCTGATGTTTTCTATAGATAAAAAGATCATCAGCAAAAACTGATAGCCTGAATCACCTTTACTACCAATCATGTATGAAGAAAACACGCACAAACAATTGACAATGATTATCATTTGCATTAAAAGGATTATGTAGTATTTTTATTTCATGAGGAACTATACCCGCCAGCAATCTGAGTAGCGAAAGCTGTTCATCCCCAATATTTTTGCTGGCGGGTTCTTTTTTCTACTGCCCTTCTCCTCAGAGGGAGCATTCCATTCTTTTTTTCATTAATGGCGAGGGGGCGGGACAAAAAGCCGGTTCTTTATCCCTAAATAACAGCATGATTTCAGTCCATGCAAAATCTGATTTACCAGCTCACATAATAACCTGATGATACATGGGTTTTCCCTGATCATGGTGGGAAGGCTCAGAACGCCATATTCAGTTTCCCGTAGTGGAACATCACGCCCAGCTTAAAGCGCTCCCGATTTCGGTATCCCCTGGCTTTTATCCTCAGTAGCCTGATCTTACTGTTAAGCGCCTCCGCGTTTCCGTTTGAGACACGGTGTCGCATGGCATTCAGGATCCCGTAAAGCCTTTTTCCTATCGTTTTCGCGGCGTTTTTCATCATAGGAACGTCACTGTTGGCCGCCAGAGCCAGCCATCTCTCCCAGTCATTACGTCTTTCCTCACTCCATGGCCTGTTCCAGATATCCTTTGCCAGCTCTTTCAGCGCCCAGCACTGGCTTGTCAGCTTCATCTGTGCACGCAGCCATATCAGCTTTTCCTGCCTGGATTTGGTCATCCATTTATCGCTGTACTGCCACAGGAAGCGGGTCCCCTTTGCCTGACGCCAACTTTCAACAGGGAGGTGCGGATGTTCATTCTGACGGGTTTTATCAACCACTTCGCCAAGTTGCTTTGCTACATGGAAGCGGTCGAAGGCGATTTTCTCAACCGCACAGGGTAAGTGGATACGCGCTGCTCTTATATAGCCTGCATTCATGTCCATTGAGAGCGTTTTGATAGCCAGCAACTGCCCGTCAGTAAGCGTGCGAAGATAGCCGGCGAGGCTCTCTGTGCCACGATCGTCCGTTAAGGCCAGCGCACGACCATCGCGATCGGAGATCACCGTTATATAACGATGTCCTTTTTTAAAGGCGACCTCATCCACATTGTCAGCACCAGTGATATAAGACGGATAGCAAAGCGCACGCGCTGTTTGTCACCGTGAAAAACGACGGTGCGACGGCAAAAGCCAATAACAACGAGAGCGTCGTGCGCATTCCTCTGCACTGACAGTTGATTCTTAGAACGTAGAGGCCTGGATTGCTGCCAGGCTTTTATTGCACTACCAGCTACGGCTAAAAGATAAGCGTCCCGGGAAGTACATAGCGCTTACAAAATATCCGACATGAAGCATACTGGAAACGAGGCGTATTGTTATTGTTGTTCATATTGGCTTCCGTGGCGGAAATATCAGGGGGTAGCTACATATCCCCCATGCAGCCAAGGCAACGATGTTAACTCTCGTCACCTGTTCCTTTCGACAGAGCCAACCTCGCAGAGGGCCAGATCTTACAACTTCACCTCAGTGATACAAAACACAAAAATACAAAACAATTTGATACAAATCATCCCTCTTATTTTAAATAAATCCATCTTGCAAGCCTACCAATCAGAAGGTAGCATGTGTAGTATCGCAAACATAAAGAGAAATTGCTCATGAATTATGTTATCTGCACTACCATTGTCGCCCTTGGTCTCATTCTGACAGGCTACGCAACTGCTGCAGATGAAATTAATCGTCAGGACGTTGTTGGTTTGATGCCGTCAGACTATATTTCTGTTGGTAATCTATATACACCAGAAGAGGTGGCAACTGCGCTTAAAGACAAAGCGGAGCAGGCAGGAGGTTCTCATTTCCGAATCACTTCATTGGGAGGAAAAAATAAACTTGATGGAACTGCCATTATCTATCGCTAAAATATGTATAATAGTCCCTTTAATACATAACAGGTAAAGCCGTGTCTACTTATGAGAATATACTTCGCATAACGGATACTCTGATCCAGCAACGCGGATTTTTGGGGTTCAGTTACGCAGATCTGGAAAAAGAAATTGGTATCAGAAAAGCCAGTATTCATCACCATTTCCCGAGGAAAACTGATCTTGGTATAGCCTACTGCCAATACAAAACAGAAGTATTTGATAGACTTAATATAACTCTCCATAATGTTTCTTCAGGTGTACAACGTCTCAGGACATATCTTGATGCATTTGCTGGTTGTGCTGAAAGAGGGGAAATGTGCGGTATTTATGCCATGCTATCCGACAGCCATCAGTTTTCTCCTGAATTACAGGAGGCTGTAAGTCAACTGGCACATCAGGAGATACAGATGATTAAAGATATTATCACCTCCGGGCAGAATAGTGGAGAGTTCAAAACAGTTCTTCTTCCGGATGAGCTCGCCGTTATAGTCTGTTCTACACTAAAGGGGGCACTGATGTTAAATCGACTTCCACCACATGATATCTATTCAGGAACCGTTAACGCTTTAATTAAAATGCTTGATACCCGTACTTAATCCTTTTTAGTGCATATAATTTTCCACCCGGAGAATGAAATGAAAAAATTTATTAATGTTTACATTAAATCAGATTATGACATAGTTATTCTTCGCCTGTCTGTTATTATAATATTTATGCTCTTCGGGACCTATAAATGGTTTGATTTTGAAGTGATGGCCCTCAAGCCCCTGATTTCTCCCACGTGGCTGAATATCCTGTACATTATGTTTGGTGTTCATGGGGGGAGCTATTTCCTCGGCATAGTAGAAACTATCACTTTTCTAGCACTGAGTATCGGCTTCTTCAGGCCTGCTGCTGGCATACTGGGAGATATTATCGTTATTGTTACAGGTTTAGTCACACTAAGTCTGTTACCACAACTGGGAAAAGTTGACAGTTTTGTCATCAAAGATGTGCTGCTGTTAGGTGCTGGTAGTGTCCTGCTGAAATATGATTTGAAAAATTATTTAAATATCAAAAACTGATTTTTCACTTCGGTGATGAACGTTTGCGTATTTTCATGGAAAGAGATTACCTAATCCCCCTCGTTCTCCTTCATGTTAATACGCAACGTTATGGAAAACAAAAATACCCTGAGTAAAAAGGTCCGTAGGCAGGCGAGTACTTTTATTTTCCGCTAGTTTTACTTTCCCATCGAAGGCCCCATACATCACTACGCCCACGAAACAACCGACGAAATAACGCAACTTTCTCATCCGTGGATAATACGGAAACGCACTGCACAGGACTCTGCGGTTTACGTCGCCATTCAATCCCATAAGCTTCAAGTGATGTCTTCCCTCAGTGCTGCTAATTCATCACTGTCAGATTTATGAACCATATTCGTTACCTGTATCCGAACCACTGAAGCACCACAGCAGAAATTCGGGTCCCCTACACTGATTACAGCGCCCCCTCTGCTGCCTATTAACTCAAGCACCTCCCAACAACTTACGGAAACTTAATTCTAATACAGCTGTAATTCAGTTGTGTCGTGGTCGGCCGCGGTTACTTTTTTCGGGAAGTCTGCTACGCATCAGAATAATACCGTGTTCTTTCTGATCCTGTTTAGCCAGGTAGCTAAGGGCGTAACGTAAACCGTTAGACTGGCCCCCTGAATCTCCAGACAACCAATATCACTTAAATAAGTGATAGTCTTAATACTAGTTTTTAGACTAGTCATTGGAGAACAGATGATTGATGTCTTAGGGCCGGAGAAACGCAGACGGCGTACTACACAGGAAAAGATCGCTATCGTTCAGCAGAGCTTTGAACCGGGAATGACGGTCTCCCTTGTTGCCCGGCAACATGGTGTGGCAGCCAGCCAGTTATTTCTCTGGCGTAAGCAATACCAGGAGGGAAGTCTTACTGCTGTGGCTGCCGGAGAACAGGTCGTTCCTGCCTCTGAACTTGCTGCCGCCATGAAGCAGATTAAAGAACTCCAGCGTCTGCTCGGCAAAAAAACGATGGAAAATGAACTCCTTAAAGAAGCCGTTGAATATGGGCGAGCAAAAAAGTGGATAGCGCACGCGCCCTTATTGCCCGGGGATGGGGAGTAAGCTTCGTCAGCCGTTGTCTCCGGGTGTCGCGTGCGCAGTTGCACGTCATTCTCAGACGAGCCGATGACTGGAAGGACGGCCGCCGCAGCCGTCACACGGATGATACGGATGTGCTTCGCCGTATACACCATGTTATCGGAGAGCTACCCACATATGGTTATCGTCGGGTATGGGCGCTGCTTCGCAGACAAACAGAACTTGATGGTATGCCTGCGATCAATGCCAAACGTATTTACCGGATCATGCGCCAGAATGCGCTGTTGCTTGAGCGAAAAACCGCTGTACCGCCATCGAAACGGGCACATACCGGCAGAGTGGCTGTGAAAGAAAGTAATCAGCGATGGTGCTCTGACGGGTTCGAGTTCCGCTGTGATAACGGAGAAAAACTGCGGGTCACGTTCGCGCTGGACTGCTGTGACCGTGAGGCACTGCACTGGGCGGTCACTACGGGCGGCTTCAACAGTGAAACAGTACAGGACGTCATGCTGGGAGCGGTGGAACGCCGCTTCGGCAACGAGCTTCCGGCGTCTCCAGTAGAGTGGCTGACGGATAATGGTTCATGCTACCGGGCTAATGAAACACGGCAGTTTGCCCGGATGTTGGGGCTTGAACCGAAAAACACGGCGGTGCGGAGTCCGGAGAGTAACGGCATAGCAGAGAGCTTCGTGAAAACGATAAAGCGTGACTACATAAGTATCATACCCAAACCAGACGGGTTAACGGCAGCAAAGAACCTTGCAGAGGCGTTCGAGCATTATAACGAATGGCATCCGCATAGTGCGTTGGGTTATCGCTCGCCACGGGAATATCTGCGGCAGCGGGCCTGTAATGGGTTAAGTGATAACAGATGTCTGGAAATATAGGGGCAAATCCAGGCGGGGGCAGCAAGCCAGAACACTGCCTGACATGCTTTCATCAGACGCAGGTCCTCTCTCATATCCTCTGATTTACTCCAGTAAGGTGATGATCATATCTTTATTTGATAGTACGGTAATGCCAGATAAATACAGACACAATGGTAAATAATATAGTTGCAAATAATGCTGCCATAATCAGCGCGATTGCGACACCTGTTTTCGATACCAGCGGCACCAGCAAAGCGCACAGTCCATAGCCAAGTGTGTGACTGGTAGCGAGCCAGCCCGCGCCTGCGCCATCAGCCAGCTTATCATTCAGTAGAAGTTGATAAGCGGGTGTTGCCAGAGCTGCTCCAAATGACAGCACTGCACAGCCCGGGTAAAACAACCATAGCTGTTCGGAGAGCATGATAGCCAGACCACCACTCATCAACACTCCGGCACTCAGGAGCAGGGCCACCGGAGTCAGGCGCTGCGGACGGAGTACCCCGAACTGCGCGATAAGCGCAGCTACTGCGGACAGACCCAACAGCCAGGCCACCTGTTGGCTAATGGCGGTGGTATCCGTGGCGAACTGGCGAGTAAGGGCAGGCGAAAGTCCAAGCTGCATCATGCTCACCGCCGCAGCCAGTAATATTGCGCAAAGCAGATAAGGCAGACAATCCCGCTTCAGACTGACGCTCTTGCACTCCGGTGTGGGCTGTGGTGGTGTGCCGGGCAACCGCAGCAGCATCAGCAGCGCCAGCACTGGGGCTGCCATCAGCAGCCCCAGTGGCGCCAGAGGATGAATGGCCAGCATTGCTGCCGCGCACAGCGGCCCGAATAGCCTGCCGCAACTCAGGCCGGAGCTGATGGTTGCCAGAGCGGCCATGCGATTCCCTTCTCCAGCTCTCTGCAATGCCCAGACCTGACAGGCTGGCACCATTGCCGACACGGTCAGCCCGTAGGCGATCCGGGCGATGATTAATATTCCCAGTCCCACCGCTGTTGTTATGGCGCTGGTAGCCATCAGCACGCTTCCCAGCCCTAGCAGGGTAAAGCTTATGCCATATCCTCCCAGAGCCCACAACACCACAGGTTTACTGCCAGTACGGGAAATTTGCTTTCCCCACCACGGGGACGATGGCAGAAACAGCATTGAGCCAAGCATCAGCAGGGCAGCCCATACAGACAGACTCAGATTTGTCTGTATGACCAGAACAGGGAGCACAACCAGCAGACCGTTCTGTCCGATACCGAGAAGCCCGGCACTGAACGCAAGTGGCCAGCAGGACAGTGGTTTTTGGGGCGTATCTTCGATCCCTGGTGACATTATAATGTTTCAACTCCATGTATTAATTGTGTTTATTTGTAAAATTAATTTATCTGACAATAACATTTATTGTTGATAATGAGAATCATTATTGACATAATTGTTATTATTTTGCTGTGTGGGAGCTGTTTGACTATGACCCTGCCCTCTGAAAAACCAGCCACAGATGTGGCTGCGCAGTGCTTCCTGAATGCACTGATTCGTGAAACCACAGACTGGAAACTGACAGAATACCCGCCAGACGAATTGCTCATCCCGCTGGATGAGCAGAAATCGCTCCATTTCAGAGTGGCTTATTTCTCCCCAACCCAGCATCACCGCTTTGCATTTCCTGCACGTCTGGTCACGGCATCAGGCAGTTATCCTGTCGACTTTACCACTCTCTCCCGGCTTATTATTGATAAGCTACGCCATCAACTGTTTCTGCCCGTTCCCCTCTGCGAAACTTTCCACCAGCGCGTGCTGGAAAGCCATGTCCATACGCAACAGGCAATTGATGCCCGTCATGACTGGGCCGCTCTGCGTGAAAAAGCGTTGAATTTTGGCGAGGCTGAGCAGGCGCTGCTGACAGGACACGCTTTCCACCCTGCGCCTAAGTCTCATGAACCGTTTAACCGGCGGGAGGCTGAACGCTACCTGCCTGATATGGCACCCCACTTCCCACTGCGGTGGTTTTCGGTGGATAAAACGCAAATCGCCGGTGAAAGTTTGCATCTCAACCTTCAACAGCGGCTGACGCGATTTGCCGCAGAGAATGCGCCTCAGTTACTCAACGAATTAAGTGACAACCAATGGCTGTTCCCGTTGCACCCGTGGCAGGGGGAATATCTTTTGCAGCAGGGGTGGTGCCAGGCACTTGTTGCTAAAGGGCTGATTAAAGACTTAGGTGAGGCCGGCACGTCGTGGCTGCCGACCACCTCTTCCCGTTCCCTCTACTGTGCCACCAGCCGCGATATGATCAAGTTCTCCCTGAGCGTACGGCTGACCAACTCCATCCGTACTCTGTCCGTGAAAGAAGTGAAGCGTGGGATGCGCCTGGCACGCCTGGCTCAAACCGACGGCTGGCAGATGCTACAGGTCCGCTTCCCGACTTTCCGGGTAATGCAGGAGGATGGCTGGGCCGGGCTGCGCGATCTTAACGGCAACATCATGCAGGAAAGTCTGTTTGCCCTGCGTGAAAATCTGCTGGTGGATCAGCCGAAAAGCCAGACTAACGTACTGGTCTCCCTGACTCAGGCCGCACCTGATGGCGGTGATTCGCTGCTGGTTTCGGCGGTAAAACGCCTGAGCGATCGCCTCGGTATCACTGTGCAACAGGCCGCCCATGCATGGGTCGATGCATACTGTCAGCAAGTGCTAAAGCCGCTGTTTACGGCTGAAGCGGATTACGGCCTGGTGCTGCTGGCGCATCAGCAAAATATTCTTGTCCAGATGCTTGGGGATCTGCCGGTCGGATTTATTTACCGTGACTGTCAGGGCAGCGCTTTTATGCCTCACGCGACAGACTGGCTCGATTCTATTGGCGAGGCGCAGGCGGAAAATATTTTCACCCATGAGCAGTTGCTGCGCTATTTCCCTTATTACCTGCTGGTTAACTCCACTTTTGCTGTGACCGCTGCGCTGGGGGCTGCCGGGCTGGACAGCGAATCGAATCTGATGGCTCGTGTACGAGCATCGCTGGCTGAAGTGCGTGATCAGGTGACTCATAAAACCTGTCTCAACTACGTGCTGGAAAGTCCGTACTGGAACGTAAAAGGTAACTTTTTCTGTTATCTGAACGATCATAACGAGAACACCATTGTTGACCCTTCGGTGATCTATTTCGATTTCGCTAACCCGCTGCAGGCTCAGGAGGTCTGAATGTCTGAGGCAAACATTATTCACAGCAGATATGGACTGCGCTGTGAAAAACTCGACAAGCCCCTGAATCTTGGCTGGGGACTGGACAATAGCGCGGTGTTGCACTGTCCCGGGGAGCTGCCGACAGGGTGGCTGTGCGATGCGCTGGATCAGATATTTATCGCCGCTCCACAACTGTCAGCAGTGGCTCTCCCCTGGGCCGAATGGCGTGAGGAGCCACAGGCGCTGACGCTTTTTGGGCAGGTAAAAAGCGACATTATCCATCGTACTGCCTTCTGGCAGTTACCGTTATGGTTGAGTTCACCGGCAAACCGGGCCTCCGGTGAAATGGTTTTTGATGCAGAGCGTGAGATTTATTTCCCGCAGCGCCCACCCCGTCCACAGGGTGAGGTTTACCGCCGTTACGATCCACGTATTCGCAGGATGCTGAGTTTCCGCATTGCCGATCCCGTTTCTGATGCAGAACGTTTCACCCGCTGGATGAATGATCCGCGCGTTGAGTATTTCTGGGAGCAAAGTGGCTCACTGGAGGTACAGACCGCCTATCTGGAGCGCCAGCTCACCGGTAAACATGCATTCCCGCTGATTGGGTGCTTCGACGATCGGCCATTCAGCTATTTCGAAATCTACTGGGCGGCGGAAGACCGCATTGGTCGTCACTATTCGTGGCAGCCCTTTGACCGTGGCCTGCATCTGCTGGTTGGTGAACAGCAATGGCGCGGGGCCCACTATGTGCAAAGCTGGCTGCGCGGGCTGACACATTACCTGCTGCTGGATGAGCCCCGTACGCAGCGCACAGTACTGGAGCCACGCACCGATAACCTGCGCCTGTTCCGCCATCTTGAGCCTGCGGGATACCGGACAATTAAAGAGTTCGACTTCCCACATAAGCGCTCGCGCATGGTGATGGCGGATCGTCATCACTTCTTCACGGAGGTCGGTCTGTAATGAATCACAAGGACTGGGATTTTGTTAACCGTCGGCTGGTGGCAAAAATGTTGTCTGAGATGGAGTATGAGCAGGTTTTCCACGCGGAATCTCAGGGCGATGACCACTACTGCATTAACCTGCCGGGAGCACAATGGCGCTTCATCGCTGAACGTGGTATCTGGGGCTGGCTGTGGATTGATGCCCAAACGTTGCGCTGCACGGACGAACCAGTACTGGCGCAGACGCTGCTGATGCAGCTAAAGCCGGTGCTGTCAATGAGTGATGCCACTGTTGCAGAGCATATGCAGGATTTGTATGCCACGCTACTGGGCGACCTGCAACTGCTGAAGGCCCGTCGCGGACTGAGTGCCAGTGACCTGATTAATCTTGATGCCGATCGTCTGCAATGCCTGCTGAGCGGTCATCCTAAATTCGTTTTTAATAAAGGTCGCCGTGGCTGGGGCAAAGAGGCGCTGGAACGATATGCGCCAGAGTATACCAACACCTTCAGACTGCACTGGCTGGCGGTAAAACGTGAACATATGATCTGGCGCTGCGATAACGATCTGGATATTCAGCAGTTGTTGACTGCCGCAATGGATCCGCAGGAGTTTACACGCTTCAGTCAGGTCTGGCAGGAAAACGGGCTGGATCACAACTGGCTGCCGCTGCCGGTACATCCGTGGCAGTGGCAGCAAAAAATCGCTACCGACTTCATCGCTGATTTTGCCGAAGGCAGGATGGTGTCTCTCGGCGAGTTTGGCGACCAGTGGCTCGCCCAGCAGTCGCTGC
The DNA here is from genome assembly GCF_003000935.1 of Escherichia sp. R1. Classification (NCBI taxonomy): domain Bacteria; kingdom Pseudomonadati; phylum Pseudomonadota; class Gammaproteobacteria; order Enterobacterales; family Enterobacteriaceae; genus Escherichia; species Escherichia sp. R1. The sequence goes on along the minus strand of NZ_PSRU01000033.1, from coordinate 10,019 downwards.
GTACCCTGACCAACGCCAGTCGCCGGGGCGGGCTGGATATCAAGCTGCCGCTGACCATCTACAACACCTCATGCTACCGGGGGATCCCTGGCAGATACATCGCTGCCGGACCACTGGCTTCACGCTGGCTACAACAGGTTTTTGCGACCGACGCCACCCTAGTGCAAAGCGGCGCAGTGATACTTGGTGAACCGGCTGCAGGCTATGTCTCCCATGAAGGCTATGCCGCGCTTGCCCGGGCTCCCTATCGCTACCAGGAAATGCTTGGTGTTATCTGGCGGGAGAATCCGTGCCGCTGGCTGAAACCGGATGAAAGTCCGGTTCTGATGGCAACACTGATGGAGTGCGACGAAAACAATCAGCCGCTGGCAGGCGCATATATAGACCGCTCCGGGCTGGACGCTGAAACCTGGCTTACGCAACTGTTCCGGGTGGTCGTGGTTCCTCTGTATCACCTGCTTTGCCGCTACGGTGTCGCGCTTATTGCACATGGACAAAATATAACTCTCGCCATGAAAGAGGGGGTTCCACAGCGTGTTCTGCTGAAAGACTTCCAGGGCGATATGCGACTGGTGAAAGAAGAGTTCCCCGAAATGGACTCTTTGCCTCAGGAGGTTCGTGATGTTACATCCCGCCTGAGTGCGGACTACTTAATCCATGATTTGCAGACGGGTCACTTCGTGACAGTACTGCGTTTTATTTCGCCACTGATGGTTCGTCTTGGCGTACCTGAAAGGCGATTTTATCAACTGCTGGCAGCAGTGTTGAGTGATTACATGAAAAAACATCCACAAATGTCAGAGCGTTTTGCGCTTTTCTCACTTTTCAGGCCACAAATCATTCGCGTGGTGCTGAACCCGGTAAAACTGACCTGGCCTGATCTGGATGGCGGCAGCCGCATGCTGCCGAATTACCTTGAGGATCTGCAAAATCCGCTGTGGCTGGTAACTCAGGAATATGAATCATGAAAAAAAGTGTCGATTTTATTGGTGTAGGGACAGGGCCATTTAATCTCAGCATTGCTGCGTTGTCACATCAGATCGAAGAACTGGACTGTCTCTTCTTTGATGAACATCCTCATTTTTCCTGGCATCCGGGTATGCTGGTACCGGATTGTCATATGCAGACCGTCTTTCTGAAAGATCTGGTCAGTGCTGTTGCACCTACAAATCCCTACAGTTTTGTTAACTATCTGGTGAAGCACAAAAAGTTCTATCGCTTCCTTACAAGCAGACTACGTACAGTATCCCGTGAAGAGTTTTCTGACTACCTCCGCTGGGCTGCTGAAGATATGAATAACCTGTATTTCAGTCATACCGTTGAAAACATTGATTTCGATAAAAAACGTCGATTGTTTCTGGTGCAAACCAGCCAGGGAGAATATTTTGCCCGCAATATCTGCCTTGGTACAGGAAAACAACCTTATTTACCACCCTGTGTGAAGCATATGACACAATCCTGTTTCCATGCCAGTGAAATGAATCTTCGTCGGCCGGACCTTAGTGGAAAACGGATAACCGTGGTTGGTGGAGGACAGAGTGGTGCAGACCTGTTCCTTAATGCATTACGCGGGGAATGGGGAGAAGCGGCGGAAATAAACTGGGTCTCCCGGCGTAATAATTTTAACGCACTGGATGAGGCTGCTTTTGCTGATGAGTATTTTACACCTGAATATATTTCAGGCTTCTCCGGACTGGAGGAAGATATTCGCCATCAGTTACTGGATGAGCAGAAAATGACATCGGATGGCATCACTGCCGATTCTTTACTGACCATTTATCGTGAGTTGTACCACCGTTTTGAAGTTCTGAGAAAACCAAGAAATATCCGTCTGCTACCCAGCCGCTCGGTAACAACTCTGGAAAGTAGTGGTCCTGGCTGGAAGTTGCTGATGGAGCATCATCTGGATCAGGGCAGGGAGAGCCTGGAAAGTGATGTGGTGATTTTCGCCACAGGTTACCGTTCTGCGTTGCCACAAATACTTCCCTCACTGATGCCCCTGATCACCATGCACGATAAGAACACCTTTAAAGTGCGTGATGACTTCACTCTGGAATGGAGTGGCCCGAAAGAGAACAACATCTTCGTGGTCAACGCCAGTATGCAAACCCATGGCATCGCCGAACCCCAGCTCAGCCTGATGGCATGGAGATCTGCACGTATTCTTAATCGCGTAATGGGACGTGATTTATTCGATCTCAGTATGCCGCCCGCCCTGATTCAGTGGCGCAGCGGCACCTAGGGAAAACGCAGCCGGAGGCTGCTTCTTTAACTCGCTACACAGCATCTTTGGGCTGATTTTTTCCGCCCGTATGGAGGAATAATGATGATAAGCAAAAAGTATACGCTTTGGGCTCTCAACCCACTGCTTCTTACCATGATGGCGCCAGCAGTCGCTCAACAAACCGATGATGAAACGTTCGTGGTGTCTGCCAACCGCAGCAATCGCACCGTAGCGGAGATGGCGCAAACCACCTGGGTTATCGAAAACGCCGAACTGGAACAGCAGATTCAGGGCGGCAAAGAGCTTAAAGACGCACTGGCTCAGCTGATCCCTGGCCTTGACGTCAGCAGCCGGAGCCGCACCAACTACGGTATGAATGTGCGTGGCCGCCCGCTGGTCGTGCTGGTTGACGGCGTGCGTCTCAACTCTTCACGTACCGACAGCCGACAACTGGACTCTATAGATCCTTTTAATATCGACCATATTGAAGTGATCTCCGGTGCGACGTCCCTGTACGGCGGCGGCAGTACCGGTGGCCTGATCAACATCGTGACCAAAAAAGGCCAGCCGGAAACCATGATGGAGTTTGAGGCTGGCACCAAAAGTGGCTTTAGCAGCAGTAAAGATCACGATGAACGCATTGCCGGAGCTGTCTCCGGCGGAAATGAGCATATCTCCGGACGTCTTTCCGTGGCATATCAGAAATTTGGCGGCTGGTTTGACGGTAACGGCGATGCCACCTTGCTTGATAACACCCAGACCGGCCTGCAGTACTCCGATCGGCTGGACATCATGGGAACTGGTACGCTGAACATCGATGAATCCCGGCAGCTTCAGTTGATCACACAGTACTATAAAAGCCAGGGCGACGACGATTACGGGCTTAATCTCGGGAAAGGCTTCTCTGCCATCAGAGGGACCAGCACGCCATTCGTCAGTAACGGGCTGAATTCCGACCGTATTCCCGGCACTGAGCGGCATTTGATCAGCCTGCAGTACTCTGACAGCGCTTTTCTGGGACAGGAGCTGGTCGGTCAGGTTTACTACCGCGATGAGTCGTTGCGATTCTACCCGTTCCCGACGGTAAATGCGAACAAACAGGTGACGGCTTTCTCTTCGTCACAGCAGGACACCGACCAGTACGGCATGAAACTGACTCTGAACAGCAAACCGATGGACGGCTGGCAAATCACCTGGGGGCTGGATGCTGATCATGAGCGCTTTACCTCCAACCAGATGTTCTTCGACCTGGCTCAGGCAAGCGCTTCCGGGGGGCTGAACAACAAGAAGATTTACACCACCGGGCGCTATCCGTCGTATGACATCACCAACCTGGCGGCCTTCCTGCAATCAGGCTATGACATCAATAATCTCTTTACCCTCAACGGTGGCGTACGCTATCAGTACACTGAAAACAAGATTGATGATTTCATCGGCTACGCGCAGCAACGGCAGATTGCCGCCGGGAAGGCTACATCCGCCGACGCCATTCCTGGCGGCTCAGTCGATTACGACAACTTCCTGTTCAACGCCGGTCTGCTGATGCACATCACCGAACGCCAGCAGGCATGGCTCAACTTCTCCCAGGGCGTGGAGCTGCCGGACCCGGGTAAATACTATGGTCGCGGCATCTATGGTGCTGCAGTGAACGGCCATCTTCCTCTAACAAAGAGTGTGAACGTCAGCGACAGCAAGCTGGAAGGCGTGAAAGTCGATTCTTATGAGCTGGGCTGGCGCTTTACTGGCAATAATCTGCGCACCCAAATCGCGGCCTACTATTCGATTTCTGATAAGAGCGTGGTGGCGAATAAAGATCTGACCATCAGCGTGGTGGACGACAAACGCCGTATTTACGGCGTGGAAGGTGCGGTGGACTACCTGATTCCTGATACTGACTGGAGTACCGGAGTGAACTTCAACGTGCTGAAAACTGAGTCGAAAGTGAACGGTACCTGGCAGAAATACGATGTGAAGACAGCAAGCCCATCAAAAGCGACAGCCTACATTGGCTGGGCACCGGACCCGTGGAGTCTGCGCGTGCAGAGCACCACCTCCTTTGACGTGAGCGACGCGCAGGGCTACAAGGTCGATGGCTATACCACCGTGGATCTGCTCGGCAGTTATCAGCTTCCGGTGGGTACACTCAGCTTCAGCATTGAAAACCTCTTCGACCGTGACTACACCACTGTCTGGGGGCAGCGTGCACCACTGTACTACAGCCCGGGTTACGGCCCAGCGTCACTGTACGACTACAAAGGCAGGGGCCGAACCTTTGGTCTGAACTACTCTGTGCTGTTCTGACGGGGATGCTTTTGCAACAAGGGTATGCTGTAAACAACATGGTCCTTGGTGGCCATGTTGTTTACAGCCAGTATAATATACAGCCTTAACAAGATATTCCGTCTCCGGAATGGACTGTTCACCACTGAATAACATTATGTCTGTTTTATGGATCTTTGACTGAAATTTATCGCATATCCTCATTTCATTGTCCGTCTGAAAACTAACCTTACAAGTAAGCGTCGTCTCAGCACCGTCTGGCAGATCCTGAAATTCCTGAGAGGATGATCTGCGCCCAATATCCTGAGCCGGAACTTTGCTGCAATGAAGGCCAACGAAAAATGGGGGAGTATGTTATAGAGTACTTGCTACAGGGTAAAAAGAGGTACCTGTCGCTGGTTCTCCGTTCAGTTTAACCGGGAGATTTTCTCCTGCGCCTGTCATAAAGTCCGGTAATGGAGATTGTTAATACGATGGTGCACGATGCATTGTCAGTGCCCGGCCCGGAGGATGCCCCGTAGCTACATACGGATCAGGGTTGGCAATATCGAATGGCAGGCTATAGGCAAAGTTAAAGCCCCATGGAGTAGCACAAAATATGCCGCACAAAGGAAACGGTCTGAATAACGCAGCGATGGAGAACTTCTTCGGCACACTGCAAAATCGCATCGTGGTCGATCGCTAATTCGTCGTGAATCACTGAACGATGTTCCATGCGAACAGATATTCGATCATATCGAAATATTAAACATTACCCCTCCCCACATTGGGCAAAAAAAAAAAACAAAAAACGATCAATTAACGATCAATTAGTATTGATTCACATAATCTCTCATCATTAATGAGAACATTGTCACATATTTACAATATAGAACTGTTACTTTTAGCAAGCTGTTAGTAACCAACCGTTACTAATAATTTTAATTCTTAATACTTTGTTCATTCAATAAATGAGTTGAGAGAATATATGAATAAAATATACTCCCTTAAATATAGTGCTGCCACTGGCGGACTCATTGCTGTTTCTGAATTAGCGAAAAGAGTTTCTGGTAAAACAAACCGAAAACTTGTAGCAACAATGTTGTCTCTGGCTGTTGCCGGTACAGTAAATGCAGCAAATATTGATATATCAAATGTATGGGCGAGAGACTATCTTGATCTTGCACAAAATAAAGGTATTTTCCAGCCCGGAGCAACAGACGTAACAATCACTTTAAAAAACGGAGATAAATTCTCTTTCCATAATCTCTCAATTCCGGATTTTTCTGGTGCAGCAGCGAGTGGCGCAGCTACCGCAATAGGAGGTTCTTATAGTGTTACTGTTGCACATAACAAAAAGAACCCTCAGGCCGCAGAAACTCAGGTTTACGCTCAGTCTTCTTACAAGGTTGTTGACAGAAGAAATTCCAATGATTTTGAGATTCAGAGGTTAAATAAATTTGTTGTGGAAACAGTAGGTGCCACCCCGGCAGAGACCAACCCTACAACATATTCTGATGCATTAGAACGCTACGGTATAGTCACTTCTGACGGTTCAAAAAAAATCATAGGTTTTCGTGCTGGCTCTGGAGGAACATCATTTATTAATGGTGAATCAAAAATCTCAACAAATTCAGCATATAGCCATGATCTGTTAAGTGCTAGTCTATTTGAGGTCACCCAATGGGACTCATACGGCATGATGATTTATAAAAATGATAAAACATTTCGTAATCTTGAAATATTCGGAGACAGCGGCTCTGGAGCATACTTATATGATAACAAACTAGAAAAATGGGTATTAGTCGGAACAACCCATGGTATTGCCAGCGTTAATGGTGACCAACTGACATGGATAACAAAATACAATGATAAACTGGTTAGTGAGTTAAAAGATACCTATAGTCATAAAATAAATCTGAATGGCAATAATGTAACCATAAAAAACACAGATATAACATTACACCAAAACAATGCAGATACCACTGGTACTCAAGAAAAAAATAACTAAAGACAAAGATATTGTGTTCACAAATGGGGGAAATGTCCTGTTTAAGGATAATTTGGATTTTGGTAGCGGTGGTATTATCTTTGACGAAGGCCATGAATATAACATAAACGGTCAGGGATTTACATTTAAAGGAGCAGGAATTGATATCGGAAAAGAAAGCATTGTAAACTGGAATGCATTGTATTCCAGTGATGATGTTTTACACAAAATAGGCCCCGGTACTCTGAATGTTCAAAAAAAACAGGGGGCAAATATAAAGATAGGTGAAGGAAATGTTATTCTTAATGAAGAAGGAACATTTAACAATATATACCTTGCAAGCGGAAATGGTAAGGTAATACTAAATAAAGATAATTCCCTTGGCAATGATCAATATGCGGGGATATTTTTTACTAAACGTGGTGGCACGCTAGATTTAAATGGACACAATCAGACTTTTACTAGAATTGCCGCCACTGACGATGGAACAACAATAACTAACTCAGATACAACGAAAGAAGCCGTTCTGGCAATCAATAACGAAGACTCCTACATATATCATGGGAACATAAATGGCAATATAAAACTAACGCACAATATTAATTCTCAGGATAAGAAAACTAATGCAAAATTAATTCTGGATGGTAGTGTCAACACAAAAAATGATGTTGAAGTCAGTAATGCCAGTCTTACCATGCAAGGCCATGCAACAGAGCATGCAATATTCAGAAGCACAGCGAATCATTGCTCCCTGGTATTTCTTTGTGGAACGGACTGGATCACCGTTTTGAAAGAAACAGAGAGTTCATATAATAAAAAGTTCAATTCTGATCACAAAAGTAATAATCAGCAGACCTCATTTGATCAGCCAGACTGGAAAACCGGGGTGTTTAAATTTGATACATTACACCTGAACAATGCTGACTTTTCAATATCACGCAATGCCAATGTTGAAGGAAATATATCAGCAAATAAATCAGCTATCACAATCGGCGATAAAAATGCTTACATTGATAATCTTGCAGGGAAAAATATTACTAATAATGGTTTTGACTTCAAACAAACTATCAGTACTAATCTATCCATAGGAGAAACTAAATTTACAGGTGGCATCACTGCACATAACAGCCAAATAGCCATAGGTGATCAAGCTGTAGTTACACTTAATGGTGCAACCTTTCTGAATAATACTCCTATAAGTATAGATAAAGGAGCAAAAGTTATAGCACAAAATTCCATGTTCACAACAAAAGGTATTGATATCTCCGGTGAGCTGACTATGATGGGAATCCCTGAACAGAATAGTAAAACTGTAACGCCGGGTCTCCACTACGCTGCTGATGGATTCAGGCTGAGTGGTGGAAATGCAAATTTCATTGCCAGAAATATGGCATCTGTCACCGGAAATATTTATGCTGATGATGCAGCAACCATTACTCTGGGACAGCCTGAAACTGAAACACCGACTATATCGTCTGCTTATCAGGCATGGGCAGAGACTCTTTTGTATGGCTTTGATACCGCCTATCGAGGCGCAATAACAGCCCCCAAAGCTACAGTTAGCATGAATAATGCGATCTGGCATCTAAATAGCCAGTCATCAATTAATCGTCTAGAAACAAAAGACAGTATGGTGCGTTTTACTGGTGATAATGGGAAGTTTACAACCCTTACAGTGGACAACCTTACTATAGATGACAGTGCATTTGTGCTGCGTGCAAATCTGGCCCAAGCAGATCAGCTTGTTGTCAATAAATCGTTGTCTGGTAAAAACAACCTTCTGTTAGTCGACTTCATTGAGAAAAATGGAAACAGCAACGGACTGAATATCGATCTGGTCAGCGCACCAAAAGGAACTGCAGTAGATGTCTTTAAAGCTACGACTCGGAGTATTGGCTTCAGTGATGTAACACCGGTTATCGAGCAAAAGAACGATACAGACAAAGCAACATGGACTCTGATCGGCTATAAATCTGTGGCCAACGCCGATGCGGCTAAAAAGGCAACATTACTGATGTCAGGCGGCTATAAAGCCTTCCTTGCTGAGGTCAACAACCTTAACAAACGTATGGGTGATCTGCGTGACATTAACGGTGAGTCCGGTGCATGGGCCCGAATCATGAGCGGAACCGGGTCTGCCGGCGGTGGATTCAGTGACAACTACACCCACGTTCAGGTCGGTGCGGATAACAAACATGAACTCGATGGCCTTGACCTCTTCACCGGGGTGACCATGACCTATACCGACAGCCATGCAGGCAGTGATGCCTTCAGTGGTGAAACGAAGTCTGTGGGTGCCGGTCTCTATGCCTCTGCCATGTTTGAGTCCGGAGCATATATCGACCTCATCGGTAAGTACGTTCACCATGACAACGAGTATACCGCAACTTTCGCCGGCCTTGGCACCAGAGACTACAGCTCCCACTCCTGGTATGCCGGTGCGGAAGTCGGTTACCGTTACCATGTAACTGACTCTGCATGGATTGAGCCGCAGGCGGAACTTGTTTACGGTGCTGTATCCGGGAAACAGTTCTCCTGGAAGGACCAGGGAATGAACCTCACCATGAAGGATAAGGACTTTAATCCGCTGATTGGGCGTACCGGTGTTGATGTGGGTAAATCCTTCTCGGGTAAGGACTGGAAAGTCACAGCCCGCGCCGGCCTTGGCTACCAGTTTGACCTGTTTGCCAACGGTGAAACCGTACTGCGTGATGCGTCCGGTGAGAAACGTATCAAAGGTGAAAAAGACGGTCGTATGCTCATGAATGTTGGTCTCAACGCTGAAATTCGCGATAATCTTCGCTTCGGTCTTGAGTTTGAGAAATCGGCATTTGGTAAATACAACGTGGATAACGCGATCAACGCCAACTTCCGTTACTCTTTCTGATAACAGCCCGGGCCGCGTTTGCGGCCCTTCTTCTACCGGAGAGAATATGTATTACCCTGTGACAGACTATATCGCTCTTGCTCTCATTATTAGCTTTCTTTTTCTGACATTATTTATCTGCCTGTTATGCCTTAAACATGAGCGAATAAAAAAAGAAACTATCAGGCAAAAAAATGCACATATTCTGGATCATGGCTGGAATGCAACTGAGGTAGCCTGAGTTTAACGGACACTCCTTCCTGAAATAGAATGGCATCAGAAGGAGCTAATAATGAGCAGAAAAACCCAACGTTACTCTAAAGAGTTCAAAGCCGAAGCTGTCAGAACGGTTCTTGAAAATCAACTTTCGATCAGTGAAGGCGCTTCCCGATTATCTCTTCCTGAAGGCACTTTAGGACAATGGGTTACCGCCGCCAGAAAAGGGCTCGGTACTCCTGGTTCCCGCACGGTGGCTGAACTGGAATCTGAAATTCTGCAACTGCGTAAGGCGTTAAATGAAGCTCGCCTTGAGCGAGATATATTAAAAAAAGCAACTGTAGATTCAATTGGTCAACGCAACAGTTATGTGAAAACATGGGGTTGCGGAGGTTTTTTGAATGAGACGAACATTTACAGCAGAGGAAAAAGCCTCTGTTTTTGAACTATGGAAGAACGGAACA
>NZ_PSRU01000032.1:0-24475 GCF_003000935.1 Escherichia sp. R1 | reverse complement strand
GCTTTATTGTAGGTGGGCCAGTTGGTGATTTTGAACTTTTGCTTTGCCACGGAACGGTCTGCGTTGTCGGGAAGATACGTGATCTGATCCTTCAACTCAGCAAAAGTTCGATTTATTCAACAAAACCCGATCGGTGATAACGTACTGATTGCACCCAACGTTACTCTTTCCGTTACGGGACACCCGGTACACCATGAATTGAGAAAAAACGGAGAAATGTACTCTTTTCCGATAACGATTGGCAATAACGTCTGGATCGGAAGTCATGTGGTTATTAATCCAGGCGTCACCATCGGGGATAATTCTGTTATTGGCGCGGGTAGTGTCGTCACAAAAGACATTCCACCAAACGTCGTGGCTGCTGGCGTTCCTTGTCGGATTATTCGCGAAATAAACGACCGGGATAAGCAATATTATTTCAAAGATTTTAAAGTTGAGTCTTCAGTTTAAATAAGCAAAATTACCTGATGCGCTCCGCTTATCAGGCCTACAATTTCAGTGATCTACGTAGGCCGGATAAGGTGTTCACGCCGCATCCGGCATAAACTACGCTCGCGGTAGCCCAGCCGATTACCGTTTGTAATCGATGGCTTCTGGCTGCTCCAGATATACGGTGGTTTGTGCCGGTTGTGTGCTGGCAATCACCTTACCGCCACGTACCGAATAACGTACCGGAACCTGACGGCGCAACGCATCAAACCCATTTTCAGCAGGCAGGATAATCAGGTTGGCGCTGTTTCCGGCGGCAATGCCGTAATCCTGCAAATTCAACGTCCTGGCGCTGTGGTGGGTGATTAAATTCAGGCCGTCGTTAATCTGCCCGTAGCCCATCAGCTGGCAAACATGCAGCCCCATATGCAGCACTTGCAGCATATTCGCCGTTCCCAGCGGATACCACGGATCGAAGACATCATCGTGACCAAAGCAGACGTTAATGCCGGTCTCCAGCATCTCTTTAACGCGCGTGATGCCGCGACGTTTTGGATACGTATCGAAACGTCCTTGCAGATGAATATTGACCAACGGGTTGGCGACAAAGTTAATACCGGACATTTTCAGCAAACGGAACAGGCGCGAAGTATACGCCCCGTTATAGGAGTGCATTGCCGTAGTATGGCTGGCGGTGACTCGCGCGCCCATGCCTTCACGGTGCGCCAGGGCAGCAACGGTTTCGACAAAGCGCGACTGCTCGTCATCGATCTCATCACAGTGAACGTCGATGAGACGGTCGTATTTTTGCGCCAGGGCGAAGGTTTTATGCAGCGACTCCACGCCGTATTCACGGGTAAATTCAAAATGCGGAATCGCCCCAACAACATCTGCCCCTAAGCGTAGCGCCTCTTCCAGCAACGCTTCACCGTTGGGATACGACAAAATCCCTTCCTGCGGGAAGGCGACGATTTGCAGATCAATCCACGGCGCAACTTCCTGTTTCACTTCCAGCATTGCTTTCAGCGCAGTCAGCGTTGCGTCCGAAACATCGACATGGGTACGCACATGCTGAATGCCGTTGGCAATCTGCCATTTCAGCGTTTGCCATGCGCGTTGTTTCACATCGTCATGAGTTAATAACGCTTTGCGCTCGGCCCAGCGTTCAATGCCTTCAAACAGCGTGCCGGACTGATTCCAGTTCGGTTGTCCGGCGGTTTGCGTGGTGTCCAGGTGAATATGCGGCTCCACAAACGGCGGTAAAACTAAACCTTGTTCGGCATCCAGGCTGTTTTCAGTTACGGGCATCACACCAGATTGCGTATCAATGGCGCTGATTTTTCCGTCGTGAAGATGAATCTGCCACAGCCCCTCTTTGCCGGGTAACCGGGCGTTAATAATTGCTTGTAAAGCATTATTCGACACTGTTAGCCTCCACATGCGTCATTGCTGCTGTCGTTTTACGATTCAAAATCGGGTTAAGGATCAGATAGCTCAGCGCGCCACCTAATACCGCGTTGACCGGAACAATTCCCGGTAACCAGTGGCCTGCGGCAATCCCCAGCGCGACAGCCAGAATCGCCACCCAATTGACACTCATCATACGCGTGGTCGCAAAGTGCTCATAGCGGCGACGGTTCATCAGATAATCAGCGATGATCACGCCGCCCACCGGAGGAATAGCTGCCGAAAGGAAGGTCAACCAGCCGACAAAATTGTTATACAGCCATAATGCGCAGACCGTACCGATAATACCGTTAATCACCGAAAGGGTTTTGCTCGACATACCGGTAATGTTGGCGAAACCTAAACCCGACGCATAGAGCGCGTTATCGTTGGTGGTCCAGATATTCAGCCCCAGCACCACAATCGCAGGCAGCAGCAGGCCCTGAGCAATCATCACATCAGAGATATCCGCCATCCCCAGTGCCGCCGCGCCCGCTGCACCGAAAATAAACATCAACGAGTTGCCGAGGAAAAAGGCCACCATCGCCACCAGCACCGCCAGTTTGGCATTACGACCAAACCGGACAAAGTCAGCGGTGAGCGTACCCGCACTGATGAATGACCCCACAACCAGCGCCAGCGCGACATTGAAATCTAACGGTTGTGCGGGAACGACCGCTTTTAATGCGTCCAGTCCGCCCATGCCGTTAACGGCCAACCACACGGAATAACCGCCAAGGCAGGCGATAGCCGGAACCGCAATCACCGAAAGAACTGTCAGCGCCGAAATGCCAAAGAAGACGGTGACGGTCATCAGTAAACCGGAGACGGCAATCAGCAAATTAATATCCAGCCCGGTTGCCTTGCCCACCGGAATAGCAAACATCGCCACGCCAACGCCAAACCAGCCAACCTGGGTGCCGCCCAGCAGCAGTGAAGGCAACCATGAGCCTTTAACACCAAACGAGAAGCGAGCAAGAAGATGGGTGGTCAGGCCGGTTTTTGCGCCAATGTAACCAAGAAATGAAGTGTAAATACCGAGGAGAAGATTACCGATGAGAACTGCGAGGAAGAAATCATGATAGCTAAGACCGGTTCCGAGAGTGCCGCCGGTCCACATACTGGCGGAAAAGAAGGTTAATCCCAGCATGACGAACGTCAATGCCAATACCCCTTTCCGCGCCGACTGCGGGACTGGCCCCTGGCTAAAGTTGTTATCTTGCGACACGAAATTCCCCCTTTTTGCTGTTTGAAACCCAAAAAATCCGCCGCATTCTATTCATCTGAAGATAAAAAGCAATCGTTTTCGTAGGGGGATATATTTCTTATATGAATGAGTACAAAAAGGCGGGGGAAACTTATCTGTGTAAAAACAGTGGGTAGGCATGATAAGACGCGTCAGCGTCGCATCAGGCATCTGCGCATGGTGTCGGATGCGGCGCGAGCGCCTTATCCGACCTACGGTTCAGGCCTGTAGGCATGATAAGACGCGTCAGCGTCGCATCAGGCATCTGCGCACGGTGTCGGATGCGGCGCGAGCGCCTTATCCGACCTACTCTTCCATCGCCTGGCGGATCTGATCCAACGACGCCGGATCATCAATGGTCGTCAGATCCCCAGGATCGCGTCCTTCGCAAATCGCCTGGATCGTGCGGCGCAGCATTTTTCCGGATCGCGTTTTTGGCAATTGCGAGACAAACCAGACGTGCGCCGGGCGGCCAAAGTTGCCAATCTGGCTGTCCACCAGCGCCATAATCGCCTTCTCTTGCGAGTGCGCCACCTCACGGTCTTCCAGACTGTCGCTCTCTTTCGGAATGACAAACGCCACCGCCACCTGCCCTTTCAGCGCATCTTTCACCCCAACCACCGCCACTTCGGCAACGCCCGGATGACTGGAGATACTCTCTTCAATCTCACGCGTACCCAGCCGATGTCCGGCAACGTTAATCACATCGTCAGTGCGCCCGAGAATAAAGTGATAACCGTCAGCATCGCGGATGCCCCAGTCAAAAGTGGCGTACACCGGACGGGAAAACAGCGACCAGTACGTCTTCACAAAGCGGTCGTCGTCGCCCCAGATGGTCTGAATACAGCCTGGCGGCAATGGCCCCTCCACTACCAGCATCCCTTTCTCATTGACGCCACACGGTTCGCCGGTGACTTCATTGAGCAACTGCACGTTATAGCCATACATCGGCACGCCGGGGCTTCCCAGACGCGTCGGCCTGTCATCCAGACCGCGAGCAATCGCCATAATCGGCCAGCCGGATTCGGTCTGCCAGTAGTTGTCGATGACCGGCACATCCAGCGTATTGCTCACCCAACTGGCGGTCGGCTCGTCCAGCGGTTCTCCAGCCAGATAGAGCACTTCCAGCGACGAAAGATCGTGTTTGCGAATTTCAGCGGTAGGGAATTTTTTCAGCACGCGAATGGCGGTCGGCGCTGAAAACATGCGGCTAACCTGATATTTCTCGACAATTTTCCACCACACGCCGCAGTCCGGCCAGGTCGGCAATCCTTCGTAAACGATAGTCGCCATCCCCGCCAGCAGCGGCGCGTAAACGATATACGAATGCCCTACCACCCAGCCGATATCCGAAGCACAAAAGAACACGCCGCCCGCTTTGCCGCCAAAAATGGTGTCCATCGAGGTCGCCAGCGCCACCGCATATCCGCCGACATCACGCTGCACACCTTTAGGTTTGCCGGTCGTGCCGGAGGTGTAGAGAATGCAGGAGGTTTCGTTGGATTCCAGCCATGCCACCGGCACCCGCGCGCCGATGTGCTGATGGCGCAACGACGCGAAATCGACATCCCGCCCGCTAACGCGCGCCATTTTCGCCAGCCCGCGATCCACCAGTAAAACGTGGCGCGGCTGATGCTGCGCCTGACTTATCGCATCGTCGAGTAATTTTTTATAGGGAATGATTTTGCCACCGCGCGCTCCGGCATCAGCCGAGACAATCAGCACCGGTTTAGCATCATCAATTCGCGCCGCCACGCTGTGCGAGGCAAATCCCCCAAACACCACCGAATGAATAGCGCCAATGCGCGCGCAGGCCAGCAGGGTAATATGCGCTTCGGCAATCATCGGCATATACACCAGCACCCGATCGCCACGCTGCACGCCCAGTGAGCGCAGCATTGACGCCACCGCATTCACTTCGTCATGCAGCTGGCGAAAGGTAAAGGTGCGCTCTTCTTCTGTTTCCGAAGAGACGGCAATCATCGCCAGCGCCTCTGGCTGTTTCTCCAGCCAGCGGTCGATAGCGTTGTGACACAAGTTGGTTCGGCCTTCACAAAACCAACGGGCAAACGGCGGATTGCTGTGATCGAGCGTTTGCGTAAAGGGCGTCTGCCAGTCAATACGCCGGGCCTGCTCGGCCCAGAACTGCTCCGGTTCGTTAATCGAACGCTGATAAAATTCGCTAAAAGACATAATGCTCTCCTGTTGAACTTACGCCTTACCGCCGTTTACTTAAATGACGTACAGGTCGAGATACTCATTGACCGGCATCTGTTCCAGGCGAGTTCTGTCGAGAGAAACCTCCAGAATGCGCTGCTGCTGGCGAGTCGGGAACTGGCGCGCGAGATTGATTTTGAATTTATCGACCAGCTTCGGAATGCCATCCTGACGGCGGCGAGCATGACCAATTGGGTACTCCACCACCACTTCTTCAAATCGCGTGCCGTCGGTGAACTCAAGGGTTATGGCATTGGCGATGGCGCGTTTTTCCGGGTCGTGGTAGTCAGCGGTAAACACCGGATCTTCAAAGCAATTGATCTTCTCGCGCAGGGCGTCGATGCGTTTATCTTGCGCAACGTTGTCCTCGTAATCTGCCGCCGTTAAGCGCCCGAACAGCAGCGGGATCGCCACCATGTACTGAATGCAGTGGTCGCGGTCAGCCGAGTTATTGAGCGGCCCTTTTTTGTCGATGATGCGAATACAGGCTTCGTGGGTGCGAATGGTCACTTTTTCGATATCCGCCGCCGTTTTGCCTGCTGCCTGCATCTGTTCATAGAGCGTCATCGCTGCTTCAACTGCCGTCTGGGAGTGGAACTCCGCCGGGAAGGAGATTTTGAACAGCACATTTTCCATCACGTAAGAACCATACGGGCGCTGGAAGCGGAACGATTCGCCTTTAAAGGAGACGTCGTAGAAGCCCCACACAGGCGCAGTCAGGGCTGACGGATAACCCATTTCGCCGGTTTTCGCCATCAGTGCCAGACGTACCGCGCGGGAAGTGGCATCGCCCGCCGCCCAGGATTTACGCGTACCGGTGTTCGGCGCATGGCGATAGGTGCGCAGCGACTGTCCGTCTACCCATGCCAGCGAAACGGCGTTGAGAATTTCCTCGCGGGTCAGGCCGAGCATTTCGGCGACCACGGCGGTGGAAGCCACTTTCACTAACAGAACGTGGTCGAGGCCGACGCGGTTAAAGGAGTTTTCCAGCGCGATGCAGCCCTGAATTTCATGGGCTTTGATCATTGCGGTCAGCACCTGTTTCATGGTCAACGGCGCTTTGCCGCTGGCGACCGCGTTGCGCGAAAGCCAGTCTGCCGTTGCCAGAATGCCGCCGAGGTTGTCGGAAGGATGCCCCCACTCCGCCGCCAGCCAAGTATCGTTGAAATCGAGCCAACGGATCATCGCGCCAATGTTAAATGCCGCCTGGACGGGGTCGAGCTGGAACTGAGTTCCGGGGACGCGCACGCCGTTAGGTACGACAGTGCCGGGGACAATTGGCCCCAGCAGTTTTTTACAGGCCGGGTATTCGAGAGCTTCAAGACCGCAGCCGAGCGTGTCGAGCAGGCAGTAATGTGCGGTCTCGTAGGCCACTCTGGAGCTGATTTCGTAGTTCATGACGTAATCGACGATATCAACGATTTCACGATCAAATTCCGGGCGGATGTTGTTGATTTGAGCTGACATTGGGTACGTTTCCTTATTGTTATTCGTAGAGGTTTACTGGCGCTTATCCAGCGCGACAAACTGGCGGTCTTCCGGTCCAACATAATTGGCGGAAGGACGGATAATTTTGTTGTCCTGACGTTGTTCGATAATGTGCGCCGCCCAGCCAGTGACGCGGGCGATAACAAACAGTGGTGTGAACATCTCGGTGGGAACACCCATCATGTTGTAGGAAACAGCGGAGAACCAGTCGAGATTGGGGAACATCTTTTTGCTCTCCCACATCACTGTTTCCAGGCGATCGGCGATGTTGTACATCTTCAGCGAGCCGCCTTCCTGCGAGAGCTGCTTTGCCACGCGTTTGATCACCTGGTGGCGCGGGTCGGCGATGGTATAAACCGGATGCCCAAAACCAATGACCACTTCTTTGTTTTCCACCCGCTTACGGATATCAGCTTCGGCTTCGTCCGGCGTTTCGTAGCGTTGCTGGATCTCCAGCGACACTTCATTCGCCCCGCCGTGTTTCGGCCCGCGCAGTGCGCCAATCGCGCCAATAATGGCGGAATACATATCAGAGCCAGTGCCCGCAATCACCCGGCTGGTAAAGGTGGAAGCGTTAAACTCGTGTTCGGCGTACAGCACCAGCGAGATATGCATCGCCTTTTCCCAGCTTTGCGACGGCTTTTCGCCGTGCAGCAGATGCAGGAAGTGACCGCCGATAGAGTCGTCATCAGTTTCCGGCTGGATGCGTTCGCCGTTGTGGCTGTAGTGATACCAGTAGAGAAGAATCGAACTAAGTGACGCCAGCAGTTTGTCGGCAATATCCCGCGCACCAGAAACAGTGTGCCCCTCTTTTTCTGGCAGCGTGCAGCCGAGCGCGGAAACGCCGGTGCGCATAACATCCATCGGGTGTGACGCCGCCGGTAAGGCTTCCAGCACGGTACGCACGTTAGCCGGTAAACCACGCAGGGCTTTCAGTTTCGTTTTGTAGGCGGCGAGTTCGTCACGGGTTGGCAGTTTGCCGTGGATCAGCAGGTGCGCCACTTCTTCAAATTCACAATGTTCCGCCAGATCAAGAATATCGTAGCCACGGTAATGCAGGTCGTTGCCGCTTTTACCCACGGTGCAGAGTGCCGTATTGCCCGCCGGAACGCCGGAAAGTGCCACCGATTTTTTCGGTTTAATGACATGGGTACTGTTTTGCAGGATCGTTGTGTCGCTCATATTGTCCTCGTCATTGTTATCATTTGTAGGGTCGAGATTGTTGTCGGATGCGACGCTATGCGTCTTATCCGACCTACAGTTCAGTTCACCTCGTAGGCCTGATAAGTCGCGTCAGCGGCGCATCAGGCATCGGTTGTCGAATACAACCAACGGGCGTTTTTATTTCACCTGACCACGGGCAAACAGGTCGTCGAGCTTCTCTTCGTACTGGTAGTAGTTGATGCTTTCGTACAGCTCGTTGCGGGTTTGCATGGTGTCGATGACGCTTTTCTGCGTGCCTTCCTGGCGCAGGACGTTGTAGACATGTTCAGCGGCGCGGTTCATGGCGCGGAAAGCAGAAAGGGGATACAGCGCCATTGCGACATGGGCGCTGCGTAATTCGTCGGTGGTAAACAGCGGCGTGGCACCAAATTCAGTAATGTTGGCAAGGATCGGCACCTGCACCGCATCGGCAAACTGGCGGTACATGGCGAGTTCGGTAATTGCTTCCGGGAACAGCATCTCGGCACCCGCTTCAACATAGGCCTCCGCTCGTTCGATTGCCGCATCCAGCCCCTCTACCGCCAGCGCATCGGTGCGCGCCATGATCACAAAATCAGGATCGGTTTTCGCATCCACCGCCGCGCGGATCCGATCCACCATCTCTTCTTTCGAGACGATCGCTTTATTCGGACGATGACCGCAGCGTTTCGCACCAACCTGATCTTCAATATGCAATCCTGCCGCACCGGCTTTAATCATTGATTTCACCGTACGCGCCACGTTAAAGGCTGAAGAACCAAAACCGATATCCGCATCCACCAGCAGCGGCAGCGAACAAACGTCGGTAATACGGCGAATGTCAGTCAGCACATCATCAAGAGTAGAAATACCGAGATCGGGCAGCCCCAGCGATCCTGCCGCCACGCCACCGCCGGAGAGATAAATCGCCTGATATCCGGCACGCTGCGCCAGCAGCGCATGGTTAGCGTTGATGGTGCCAACAATTTGCAACGGGGTTTCTTTGCTAAGTGCAGCGCGAAACGCTTTACCTGGAGAGTGTAGAGGCATAGCCCATCCTTTGTTATCAACTTGTTATTTGCGTTGATAAAGACAAGGCAAGGGGTGTGCCACAATTGACTGAATAAAATTAAATGTTTAATTTCAATTTGTTATAAATAAAGTCATGAAGTAATCCGCAAATATGCGTTTCAGTTAACGTTTCAAGCAATGTTTCACTGCGTTTCATTGCAACAATTATGAAACAAGACTAAACCCAATATTCGGTTTCTTAACTTTGCGGTGCGCTATGGCACATCCACCACGGCTGAATGACGACAAACCGGTTATCTGGACGGTATCTGTAACGCGGCTGTTCGAGTTATTTCGCGATATCAGCCTCGAGTTTGATCACCTGGCGAATATCACCCCTATCCAGCTTGGCTTTGAAAAAGCGGTGACCTACATCCGCAAGAAACTGGCAAGCGAACGCTGTGACGCCATCATTGCCGCTGGCTCTAACGGTGCGTACCTGAAAAGCCGCCTGTCAGTGCCAGTTATTTTGATTAAACCGAGCGGCTACGATGTGTTACAGGCACTGGCAAAAGCCGGAAAACTCACCTCTTCTATCGGCGTTGTCACTTATCAGGAAACTATTCCGGCGCTGGTGGCGTTTCAAAAAACCTTTAATTTGCGCCTCGACCAACGTAGCTACATTACCGAAGAAGACGCGCGCGGGCAGATTAACGAGCTGAAAGCTAACGGCACCGAAGCGGTGGTCGGCGCGGGGCTGATTACCGATCTGGCAGAAGAAGCCGGAATGACCGGAATTTTTATTTATTCCGCCGCCACCGTACGCCAGGCGTTCAGCGATGCGCTGGATATGACGCGCATGTCGTTACGCCATAACACTCACGATGCCACCCGCAACGCCCTGCGTACTCGTTACGTGCTGGGCGATATGCTCGGTCAATCACCACAGATGGAACAGGTGCGGCAGACTATTTTGCTGTATGCCCGCTCCAGTGCGGCGGTGTTGATTGAAGGGGAAACGGGGACGGGCAAAGAGCTGGCGGCCCAGGCGATTCATCGGGAATATTTTGCCCGCCACGATGCGCGACAGGGCAAAAAGTCACATCCGTTTGTTGCCGTTAACTGCGGGGCGATTGCCGAATCGCTGCTGGAAGCGGAGCTGTTTGGCTATGAGGAAGGGGCGTTTACCGGCTCGCGACGCGGAGGACGCGCCGGGCTGTTTGAAATCGCCCACGGTGGCACGCTGTTTCTTGACGAGATAGGCGAAATGCCGCTGCCGTTGCAGACTCGGCTGCTGCGGGTGCTGGAAGAAAAAGAGGTCACCCGCGTCGGCGGGCATCAGCCTGTTCCGGTGGATGTGCGGGTCATTAGCGCCACTCACTGCAATCTGGAAGAAGATATGCAGCAAGGGCAGTTTCGCCGTGACCTGTTTTATCGGCTGAGTATTTTACGCCTGCAACTGCCGCCGCTACGCGAGCGGGTGGCGGATATTCTGCCGCTGGCGGAAAGCTTTTTGAAAGTGTCTCTGGCGGCGCTCTCCGCCCCGTTTGCTGCCGCATTACGCCAGGGGTTACAGGCAAGCGAAACCATGCTGGTGCACTACGACTGGCCGGGCAATATTCGTGAACTGCGCAATATGATGGAACGACTGGCGCTGTTTTTAAGTGTGGAATCGACGCCGGATTTAACGCCGCAATTTTTGCAGCTGCTACTGCCGGAACTGGCACGCGAGTCGGCGAAGACTCCCATTCCAGGCTTGCTGACAGCACAACAGGCACTGGAGAAATTTAATGGCGATAAGACAGCAGCGGCGAATTATTTAGGTATCAGCCGAACGACGTTCTGGCGGCGGCTGAAAAGCTGAACTGCCGAATGCAGCGCGAACGCTTTATCCGGCATAAATTTCAATAGATGATGATCACCGATAAACTTACGCATCGGGGATGTTTACATAGGATTCAGAATTACTTCTTCTTATAAATATTTGCCGTGCCGTGGATCTTATTGTCAGTTTGACCAGAGGTCAGTACCAACACATCAGCCCCTTTTTCATCGGCTTTTTTGATCAAATCTTCTTTCGCATCTGCGGTCGACATTTCATTACTGGTTGAAATATCACCTATTTTTTCATATTGCGATGCAACCTTTTCAAATTCCGCTTTGGTCATTAATTCTGCGGCATAGACATTGGTAACGGCAAACGCTAACGCACCGACTAACATTTTAGAGATTATTTTCATATTACGGCTCCAGAGTTGTTATCACACTATCACCCACCCACATTATTGGGTTGATTAATAATTAGTTCAGTCAGGGCATAAACGCCAGTAACCGGAAATAAGACACTTTGTGATCTCTCTCGCACCCGATTATTTTTGGTAGAAATATGATGAAGTTACTTCACTTATTTATGGATGAAATCACTATGGATCCTTTGCACGCCGTTTACCTGACCGTAGGATTGTTCGTGATTACTTTTTTTAATCCGGGAGCCAATCTCTTTGTGGTAGTACAAACCAGCCTGGCTTCCGGTCGACGCGCAGGGGTGTTGACCGGGCTGGGCGTGGCGCTGGGCGATGCATTTTATTCCGGGTTGGGTTTGTTTGGTCTTGCAACGCTAATTACGCAGTGTGGGGAGATTTTTTCGCTTATCAGAATCGTCGGCGGCGCTTATCTCTTATGGTTTGCGTGGTGTAGTAGCATGCGCCGCCACTCAACACCGCAAATGAGCACACTACAACAACCGATTAGCGCCCCCTGGTATGTTTTTTTCCGCCGTGGATTAATTACCGATCTCTCTAACCCGCAAACCGTTTTATTTTTTATCAGTATTTTCTCAGTAACATTACATGCCGAAACACCAACATGGGCACGATTAATGGCCTAGGCGGGGATTGTGCTCGCATCAATTATCTGGCGAGTCTTTCTTAGTCAGGCGTTTTCTTTGCCCGCAGTGCGTCGTGCTTATGGGCGTATGCAACGCGTTGCCAGTTGGGTTATTGGTGCAATTATTGGTGTATTCGCGCTACGCCTGATTTACGAAGGGGTGACGCAGCGGTGAGCAGATAATTTACTCTCTACGTAATCAACCTGATTTGCCGAATCCCAACCATCGGCGATGATAGCCCCCGTAATGCGTGGTCCTTATTTCCGATAAGTTTACTTGAGTCTTTAGCTTCCCATTTCAGCCACTCTCCCCTGTGTGGGCTTTTTCATTGGTCTGACCCGTCCTGAATAGCCAAACAATGGCAATGTTCCACTTTGCAGGGATGATAATAAGGGGATCTGATTCAGAAAAGTTTTGAAAAGTTGTACCGCCATCGAGGCCTCGAACCCCGTACCATACAACAATCCTGGTTGTCGTCTGCTCTTCCTGATGAGCTAATGGCGGTTTTTGATATGAGCCTTACAACATATTTTCTGTCAGGCTTGAGTGCGATGCGTAAGATACAGAAAAGACCCCACACAAACATGATGGAATTATGATTTTTTTCATATGAATGTCAACCCACACATTCACAAAACATCTGTATGAGAACATTTTTTATACACCATATAGCTGTAAAACCACTGCTGGTGCTTTTTTAAGCGAAACTCCGCCGTTCACAACAAAATATCGGCGGAAAAGGAGGGGGAATGCCATTTGGCATACAGATATACAGATGAAATGATGACCTGCTTTGCGATTCACTCTCTGGTGGAATAACAACTTGCAGGTGGCTCTCTTAAATAAAAATAAACGTCGCAGATAATAAAGCTCTGATTAAACCAGACACTATCAGAAATCGCTCATAACTAACGTGTAAAGTAGTGGAGTTAATTTAACAATCTGAATTTACGCTATAGGTTTACCACTACTTTGATATTATTTCGCTCTCCTTAACTAAAAAGTTAAGTGGAGCGAAGTTAATATGTTAAACCACAGGATGTTTATTAATTTTTTCAGTCTGTTAGTGTGCGATTATCGATAACAAAACGATATTTCACATCACCACGCAGCATTCGCTCATAGGCTTCATTAATTCGATCGGCCCGAATCATCTCTATATCAGCCACGATGCCATGTTCGGCGCAAAAATCGAGCATCTCCTGAGTTTCTGGAATGCCGCCAATCATAGAACCAGCTATCGCGCGGCGTTTCATGATCAGGTTGAAAACTTCCGGCGATTTATGCGGTGTCGCAGGCGCACCAACCAGCGTTATGGTGCCATCGCGCTTCAGCAAGGTGGTAAAATCGTCGAGATTATGTGGCGCAGCTACTGTATTCAAAATGAAATCGAAACTCTTCACATGAGCCACCATCTCATCGGCATTGCGTGAGTTAACAACTTCATCGGCCCCCAGGGCTTTTGCCGCTTCGCGTTTTGACTCAGAAGTGGTAAATGCCACCACATGCGCCCCCATCGCGTGGGCCAGTTTAATCCCCATATGTCCCAGACCGCCGATGCCGACCACGCCCACTTTTTTACCCGGCCCGGCCTGCCAGTGGCGTAGCGGCGAGTACGTGGTGATTCCTGCACACAATAAAGGAGCCACCGCCGCCAACTGCTCTTGCGGGTGACGAATACGCAGAACATATCGCTCATGAACGACGATCTGTTGTGAGTAGCCGCCCAGAGTATGGCCCGGTTCATCCGGTGTCGGCGAGTTATAGGTGCCGGTCATGTGATCACAGTAGTTTTCCAGCCCGTCTTCACACTCTTCGCAATGTTTACAACTGTCGACAATGCAGCCGACACCGACCAGATCGCCCGGCGCATGTTTTTCTACCTGATCACCAACGGCTACCACGCGCCCCACAATTTCATGACCCGGCACGCAGGGGTAAACCGTCCCCGCCCACTCCGAACGGACCTGGTGGAGATCGGAATGGCAGACGCCACAGTAAGCGATTTCGATTTTGACATCATGCGGTCCCGGTTCACGCCGGGTGATATCCATCGGTTCAAGCGGTTGTTTAGCGGAATATGCACCAACAGCTTTGATCTTCATTGTGTTTACTCCTGATTAGCTATGTGTATTTGGCGATGCCTGATATGTCATCGCGGCAAAACGCGTCCATTGAATATAGCCAATATTTAAACCACCCGATCCAGCCCCAACATGCCGCGAGCCTGAATGAAACAGAGCAGCAACGTTCCCCATAAGGCGAGCGCCTATAAGTGTGATATTTGCTATCCGTAAAAGACAAAAATCGGCAAAACTGATGATATTTTCACGTAGACAAATAGTTATCTACACAACGTCAATAAGGGCATATTCTTCAAAGATAATGTCCATTTCTGCCAACACACTCATACTCAGGCCGCCCCACTCCCTGGGGCTTTAAATCTCTTACGATTCACCGTTGCAGGCGTTTCAAATGCGTATCAACCTGCCACACTTCCCCACACCAGTTGCCCTTTATGGAACGTCGCCGTTCTCGGCGAAATACGCGCCACCGCCTCGGCGGAACAGGAGGCGTCCACCAGCACAAAACTGGCGTCATCCTGCGCTTTAGGCCACACACGCTCGCCTTTTTCATTCAGCGGCAATATATCGCCAGTGGCTAAAAACAGCGAGCGGGAGAGGTTCTGTTCGTTAGGACGAATATAAAGCTGCGCGTACAGATTGGCTTTTTCCAGCATGTCGCCCAGGCCGTAAGGCGACCAGTGGTCGATAACGCTGTCGGTGCCGGTCATCACTTTTACGCCTTTGTCGTGCAGCTGTTTGAGCGGCATATGCAGCGTGCCAATCGGCACCGTCGAAGCGATCGAAATTCGCTGCGCCGCCATCCGGTGCGCCAGTTCATCTACCTGTTGTTCGTTGAGCGTTGCCAGCGCAAAGGCGTGGCTGATGGTCAGCTTGCCCTTCAGCTGTGGCGTTTTCTCCACTGTTTCAACCATATAATTGATGGCTGCCACGCCTGCCGGCGTGGTTTCGTGCAGGTGAATATCGACGCCTTTGTCATAGTCCAGCGCAATCTGGAACATGGTGTCGAGGGATTTTTCCATCGCGCCATCAACACTGGTCGGGTCCAGCCCGCCGACGTAATGCGCCCCCGCCTGCATCGCTTCGCGCATTAAGGATTC
The DNA here is from genome assembly GCF_003000935.1 of Escherichia sp. R1. Taxonomy (NCBI): domain Bacteria; kingdom Pseudomonadati; phylum Pseudomonadota; class Gammaproteobacteria; order Enterobacterales; family Enterobacteriaceae; genus Escherichia; species Escherichia sp. R1. The sequence goes on along the minus strand of NZ_PSRU01000032.1, from coordinate 9,385 downwards.
CGATTTCGACAGCAGCAAACCGTGCTGCGGAAAGGCGACGATTTCACACTTGAAGCCCGCCTGACGTCGCGCCAGCACCGCCTGCAAATTTTGCAGATTTTTCAGGCCGGAAACCGGTTCGATATTGCAGTGGCTGCGGGCAATGGTGGTGCCTTTCGACTGCAATAAATCGATCAGTTTTTCCGCCCGTTCCTGCGTGTACGGTTGCAGTTCCGGCAGCATTTTCTGCTCGAGTTTGATCATGTCCTGGATAGTGGTGCCTGCCGGACGATTGAGCGAGCGCCACGGCCCGCCGTAGAAGGTTTTGTCGAGATGAATATGCATGTCGCGGGTGGTGGGCAGCATCAGCTTACCGCCAGCGTCATAGTGCGGCAGCGTGGCGTCCGGATGCTGCTTGTTCTCGCGCAGGGCAACAATTTTACCGTTCTGAATTTCCACAGTCTGGCGCGCCGTGCGGGTCTGCACCGCCACGCCATTTTCGTAGTCAAAACCGGTTTCCAGCAGCACGTTATCGAGATAGTAATGCGGGTCAGTGATTTTCATGGTGTTGTTCGCTTCGCAGTTTAGGGTGCCAGCTCCCCCCGCATGGGCGAGCGGCACTGAGGGACCAAACAGCGCGGCGGCGGTAACCATCTTACCGCTCTGGCTCAGAAATTCACGGCGGCTATTGTTTTCTTTCATCTTACGTCCTTAGGTTTTAATAATATGGGTGCCCGTTTCGCCGCGTAGCGCCGCAGGCAGGCATTCCGGCGTGGTGATAATCACTTCTTTGCCGCCTTGTTCCAGGAACGTCAGGCTGGCGATGATTTTTGGCAACATGCTGCCAGGTGGGAAATGCCCTTCCTGCATATAGCGGGTCATGGTGGCAATATCTACGCGATCCAGCGCCTGCTGCTGCGGTTTGCCAAAGTGAATACACACTTTTTCGACGCCAGTGGTGATCACCAGAATGTCGGCGTGAATTTCGCGAGCCAGTAGCGCGGTAGAGAGATCTTTGTCGATAACCGCGTCCACGCTTTGGTAATCTCCCGCTTCGGTGCGCACCACAGGAATTCCACCGCCGCCCGCGCCAATCACCACAAAGCCTTGTTGGATCAGCGCCTTAATGGCAGGTGCTTCGACAATACGTTTCGGTTCCGGCGAGGCGACCACGCGGCGATAGCCCCGTCCGGCATCTTCAACAAAACGCCAGTCAGGGTTTGCCTTTTGTAGTTCGTCACGCTGGCTTTCACTAAAGAATTCGCCGATGGGCTTGGTGGGATGGGCAAACCCCGGATCGTTTTTATCCACTTCCACCTGAGTCACCACGGTGACGGCTTTTTTCTCGCCGTGACGCGCCAGTCGGTTGTTCAGCGCCTGCTGGATCAGATAGCCAATGCCACCTTGCGTATCCGCCACACAGTTCGCCAGCGGCGTTAAGGGCAGCCCTTCGCGCTCGTGGGCAATCTCCGCGCGGCGTAAATCCAGCCCGACCTGCGGCCCGTTGCCGTGGGTCAGCACAATGTCGTAATCGGAAGCCAGCATTTCCAGCACCGTATCGGCCACGGCTTTCACCGCCTCCGCCTGATGCTCAATCGACTGGCTGGCGTTATCTTTGATAATGCTGTTGCCACCAATGGCAACGACCACAAGTTCTTTCATGTTGTTATGTCCGCGACAGAGGGTGATGGGGTTATGACCAACGCCAGACTGCCTGATGCGCTACGCTTATCAGGCCTACAGATTCTTGCGCCACTCGTAGGCCGGATAAGGCGTTCACGCCGCATCCGGCAGAAACAACGCGCACTTTACAGATCAGACGCCGTAACGTTCGCACCAGCCAAAAATGGCTTTCTCGAAGCAGGCGAAGGGTGGATGCACAATGCCCGCGCCAATCATGCCGACGCCCGCATCTTTATGGGCGATGGCGGTGTTGATCACTGGCAGAATGCCGCTGCTACCCACGCGGGTGATGTCGATTGCCGACGGCACGCCCATAAAACCGAGCAGCGGAATGGTGACGTTGGGGTTTTCGCCAAGGGTGATTTCACGCATCTGACGGGAGAAATCGATAGCCTCTTCCACCGTGCCCCCCACCAGCGCGACGATCGCGGGCGCGGTCGCCATCGCAAATCCGCCAATACCGTAGGTTTCGGTGATGGCGCTGTCGCCAATATCCAGCCCTGAATCTTCCGGCTTATAACCGGCAAACATCGGGCCGATGACCTGCTGCGCCGGGCCGGTAAACCACTGCCCCGGCAGGCCGCTGACCCGCAGGCCGAACTCGACGCCGTTACGCGCCATGGTGGTCACCACGGTGCTGTATTCGATGCCGTGCGCCGCATCCATCGCCGCTTTACACATCGCCATCCACGTCGGGCCGGAGAAGTAGTCGCTGCTGGCGACAAACTCAAACACTTCGCGCTGTTGCTCGACGGAATAACCTGCCTGAATAATCCCCGGCGTCAGCGCCTGAATCAGCAGCGTCGTCCCGGCGTTATTGCGGTTATGGCATTCATCGCCCATATGCAGCGCCTGCGCCAGCATTAAGCGCAGATCGATTTCGCCGATAATTTTCATCGCGTCGCGCAGCATGGGTCCCTGCACATCGCGCATCCAGTTGAGGCGGTCGATCACGCTCTGGTCGTTAGCGCCCATACGCAAAATCTTCGCCATCTGCTCGCTCATGTTGGTATAAGCGATGTTGCCATAGGTTTTGTTTTTCACGATGTGCATAAACATCGAGGCCGAGGTGACGCCCGCCATCGATCCCACGCAGTCATGCTCGTGGCACGGCGAGAAGGTGATCTCCCCGGAAGCCGCCAGTTCAGCCGCCTCGTCGAGATCTTTCGCCAGTCCTTCGAACACCAGCGCCCCGGTGACCGCGCCTTTCATCGCGCCGCACATTTTTTCCCAGGTAACCGGCGGCCCGGCGTGAAGAATGGTTTTCGCCGTCATGCCCGGCACCACATTAATCGCCTGATCAAAACCAATCAGCACCGGATGCGACTGGATAATGCGCTCCAGCGCCTGCTGGTTAGCGGCGGCGATTTTGTCTGCCAGCGGCGAATCGGCAATGTTATCCAGCGCCTGCACCACCTGCATATTGCCCTGCCCCGCGGCGTCCAGTCGAGTTGGGTCACTTCTACATGCTGCTTTTTCAGATCATCGCTAAACATGGCGATACCGACGTTAATAACGTTCAACGGTTGGCTAAACAGTGACTGGCTCATCAGGCTTCCTCCCCTTTGCAGATAAATTCACGCGCCAGCAATCCGGTATTGGTGCTGCTGCTCGCCAGAATCACTCCGGCATCAAGCAGCATCTGGCTTTGTTGTTCTAATGATGGCGTATCGAGATCGGTGCCCAGCACATAGGCGAGAATGATCAACTCGCGTCCTTCGGCAGCGGCGATCGCTTTCGCTTCTTTGATCGCCTCGATGGTGGAACCGACCGGATCTTCATGCGATCCAAATCCGAGCACAAAATCCATCACGATCACCGCCACTTCTGGATCGCGCGCTTCTTCGATCAAGCGGCTGATACGGTTGGTCGGGTCAATCATTGGATGCGGCTTGCCGTTGGTGAAGTCATCATCGCCAAAATCGAGGAAGGTGTGTTTGATGCTGCGGTTGATATCTTGCAGGCGGAATTCAGGATCGGGCTGGATATTGCTGTAGACATCGCCATGTTTTTCCATCACCGCGAACAGGGTTTCGTCACACAGCGTACCGCCGCAGAACAGACCACGAATGTATTTCTGCTGCGGTTGCAGACGCGCCCGCACATCCGCAATCAACGGCTGGTTAAGCGTATGCAGGTCGAGATGTTCTTGTTTCACGCCGGAGAGCATCACCGCTTTCAATGCCGCCTCTTTGCTGCCGCGAGCAAACTGTAGCCCCTGCTCATCCACTGACGTTTCGCCACGACCGAGGAAGCAGGCCACCACTGGCTTGCGGCAGGCGCGTGCGCGTTCCAGCACTTTGCGAGCCACCGCAGGCGCAGGCGGTTTGGAGATAAGCACAATGATTTCAGTTTGCGGATCGTTTTCCAGCATCCCGATGGCATCGAGCATCATCAGGCCACCGATTTTCTCGCTCAGGTCGCGCCCGCCGGTGCCGATCAGTTGTGAAACGCCGCCACCAAATTCATGGATACGGACGCTCAATTCCTGGCTGCCGGTGCCAGATGCGCCAACAATACCGATGTTGCCGCGACGCACGGCGTTACCAAAGCAGAGTGCCGCGCCGTTGATAATCGCCGTGCCGCAGTCTGGCCCCATCATCAGCAGCCCTTTTTCATGGGCCAACTGTTTGAGCGCCAGTTCATCTTCAGCTGAGACATTATCGGAAAACAGCATCACGTTGAGGTCATTTTGCAGCGCCTGACGCGCTTCGCGAGCGGCAAACAGACCGTTGACCGAAATCACTGCCAGGTTACTTTCCGGGATATGCTTTTTGGCGCTGGCAATAGTGGCGTAACGCGCCTCGTGCGAGCCGCTTTGCGCTTTGGTGTTGAACAGTTCTTCAATCTCCGCCAGCAACTGCTCGTTGTCCACACCCGATTTACCATTGATGACAATCATCAGGTCGCCGTTTTTCGCCTGCTCCAGCTCCGGCGTCAGCAGTCCTAAATTCTTCAACACGCCTTTGTTCATTTCGGTCGCCATCGCCACAAATGCCTGCTCGACGCCGTCGAGTTTATTTGCACGCGTGGAGATAGACATCAGCGAGACAGAATCAAAATAGGTATTCGGTTTAATGACTATTTTAACTGACATAATTCCCTCCGTAAGTTTGACTCAGCGCACAACCATCGGCCATGCCATACAGCATGTCGCAGCCGGAACTGGAGCCAATATGTTTAATTTTTTCTATTGCCTGAGTTGCGTTCCCAGGGATGTCATAAATAATGTTGTGAATAAAACGATGAATATTTTCCCGGCAGCGTTGTTGTAATGCGGCTTCCAGCGTGATGGCACTTAATAACGTGGTATTATTTCTGCCGCGTTGCAGACCGAGATAAAATTCCTCTTTGTATTTTTCCGCCGGATGTCCGGGAAGAAATAAAATAAGCGCCAGACCTGTTAAATAATCGTCGGCTGATGGCGTAAGGCCAATCCCTAAGCCCATCATACTGGCGACCGCTACGGCGATATTTTGTTTATCGTTTACGGCCTGAATAACTGCCCGACGTTTAATATGTAGTTCTTTATTTAACGCCTGATAAAACGGATTATCGCCGCGATAATTAAACAGGGTTTCATTTTCCCCCAGGTGCTGATGAATAATGTCGTGCCACTGTTGCCAGGCGATAAGGTGAAAATTCAGAGCGGTCATTTGCATGGTTGGGGACAGCCAACGCTGGCAATGACTCATCTCTATATGATGATGTTGACCAATCGTAATGCCTTGATCGTCAAACTGAACCTTATCACCATGCCGGAACAGACCATTAAAGTGAGTGAGTGCCAACCGACAACTGTTAGGCGCATTGTCGTACTCTTCACAAAGCAGCGTCAGCAACTGCTGGCGAGCCGGGAGTACGATATTTACCGCTCTGGCAAAGACCTGTTCAACCTGTCCTTGCCCCCGCTGCGCCAGAAAATCAGCATCCGCAGTTAGCGCCCACACACACCGTTTTTCTGGTGTGTTGATAACAAGCCTCCCGGTTTATGCACCTGCGGCGATCAGCAACTGCGCAATCTCTTCAAAGCCCCGTTCCCGCGCCAGTTCCAGCGGCGTTTTGCCATATTTATCGGTCAGATGCGGGCTGGCACCGTGTTCCAGCAATAACTGGACAATCGCCTGCTGTTTAATCCCGCCATCGTTAAGCACAATCGCTTCCAGCAACGGTGTCCAGCCAACATGGTTAGTCTGGTTAACGTTAATCTCCGTATTTGCCAAAAGCTCTTTTACAATACTTAAATGGCCTTTTTCACAGGCAGGCGTCAGGCCGACACCGCCAAAACGGGTTACGCAATTAAGATCGGGTTTAGCCGGTAAAATAATTCGTAGTAGCGTTAAATCATCGTTCAGACAGCTCATTAAAAAAGGATTTAAACAGGTATGATCTTGTTTATTAATATTCGCTCCGGCGTCAATTAATGCCTGAACGCAAGCATATTGCTGATATAAACTTGCCAGCGTAATTGCCGTTTTCCCCTGACGATCGCAGGTATTAATATCGACACCCAGCGCAAGGCAGGTTTTTACTTTATCGATATCACCCTGTTGCGCAGCCAATAAATAGTCTGCAGGTAGATTTTTTATAGTCATTCACATTCACCTGGTTTTTGTGGCTGTTTTCGATGAATTGAGAATAGCAACGATAATCTGATAAAAGAACCCGCTTAAATTTAATTCGCCGTATTTCGCCTTTTTGTTGAATGATGTTCAACAATCTTTTCGCCGTGTGCGGTAGTGCAATATTTGTTTCTTTGACCCGATACCCTTTCACTCAATCAGGTTTTATTTCTCTATAGTCTGCACATGTAAGAGTAGCTTTCGTCCATGTCTAACCAGAGGGGAACAAGATGAACGGACTCACGGCAACGGGTGTCACCGTCGGTATTTGTGCAGGGCTTTGGCAGTTAGTGTCTTCACATGTCGGGCTCTCTCAGGGATGGGAATTATTAGGAACCATTGGCTTCGTCGCCTTTTGCAGTTTTTATGCCGCAGGCGGCGGTAAATCGGGGTTTATCAGAAGCCTGGCGGTTAATTATTCCGGGATGGTGTGGGCGTTTTTCGCCGCGCTGGCTGCCGGTTGGCTGGCCCCGGTGAGTGGGATTTCCGGGGTCTGGGCGAGCGTAATTACGACTGTACCCTTCTCGGCGGTGGTGGTCTGGCAAGGGCGTTTCTGGTTACTGTCTTTTATTCCCGGGGGCTTTCTCGGCATGACGCTATTTTTTGCCAGCGGGATGAACTGGACGGTGACATTACTGGGTTTTCTGGCGGGTAACTGCGTGGGGATAATTTCAGAATATGGCGGACAAAAATTAAGCGAAGCGACGACTAAACGCGACGGGTATTAAAAGTTATTCAAAAATGATTACCCATCTTTAATTGATACCTCTACAGTTATGCCTGGAGAAATTCATATTAGATAATGGCGGGAATGGTTTAATGAACTCAATTTTTACCGAAGAGAATCTGTTGGCATTTACTACCGCTGCGCGTTTTGGCAGCTTCAGTAAAGCCGCAGAAGAGTTGGGTTTAACCACTTCCGCCATTAGCTACACCATTAAACGTATGGAGACGGGGCTGGATGTGGTGCTGTTCACTCGCAGTACCCGCAGCATTGAGTTAACGGAGTCCGGGCGTTATTTTTTCCGCAAAGCTACCGACCTGCTGAATGATTTTCACGCCATTAAACGCAGTATCGATACTATTTCGCAGGGCATAGAAGCGCGTGTGCGCATTTGTATTAATCAGCTGCTTTATACGCCCAAACACACCGCGCGCTTATTACAGGTGCTGAAAAAGCAGTTTCCTACCTGCCAGATTACCGTGACGACCGAAGTGTATAACGGCGTCTGGGATGCGATTATTAATAATCAGGCAAATATCGCCATCGGCGCGCCCGACACGCTGCTGGACGGCGGCGGCATTGATTACACGGAGATTGGCGCGATTCGCTGGGCTTTTGCCATCGCCCCGGATCACCCATTAGCCTTTGTGCCGGAGCCGATCGCCGAAAGCCAGCTGCGTCTCTACCCTAATATCATGGTGGAGGACACCGCGCATACGATTAATAAAAAAGTGGGCTGGTTGCTGCATGGGCAGGAGTCAATTCTGGTGCCAGATTTCAACACCAAATGTCAGTGCCAGATTTTAGGTGAAGGAATTGGTTTTTTGCCGGATTACATGGTCCGTGAGGCGATGGCGCAATCCTTGCTGATTACCCGACAAATCCATAACCCGCGCCAGGATTCACGCATGTTACTAGCAACCCAGCACTCTGCCACCGGTCAGGTGACGCAGTGGATTAAAAAACAATTTGCGCCAAATGGCATATTAACGGGGATCTATCAGGATTTACTGCATCGGGAGAATTAATCGCTGCCAACCTCCCGATGCGCTGTGAATAGCGGTTTACATCAACCACCTGCTTTCATTACCCATTCAGAGATAAATTTATTACCCGGTACTGGCGGAGAGTACAAATAGCCCTGTAAAAAGTGAACGCCTTTACCGATCATTAAATCCGCCTGCTCCTGGGTTTCTACCCCTTCCGCCACGATACTCAAACCAGGCTTACGCGCCAGTTCGACAATATTGTCCACAATATGACCGGAGATTTCGTCGACACTCGCCATTTGCACAAACGACTTGTCAATTTTAATAAAATCGACCGGGAACGCCTGCAAGTAACGATAGGTCGCATAACCCGTACCAAAGTCATCCAGCGCAAAGGTAATATTGTGCTGATGAAGGCTGTCAAATATCGCTCTGGCTTCTGGCGTTACCGGAATAGGATTACGTTCCGTCAGCTCAAGAACCAGCTTGATTTTATCGTTACCTAATTTCTTAACCAGGTTCAGACACTCTTTTTCAAATCCCGCAGCCAAAAAACAGCCCGCCGAGACGTTGATACCAATATGGAAATTGTCCGGCAGCAAATGTTTTACCGGCATCAGAATATCCGCAGTCTGTTTCATCAGCTGGCGAGTCATTATGACAATAAGACCGGATGACTCCGCCAGAGGAATAAACTGATCCGGTGGGATCATTCCCGTTTGTGGATGTTCCCAGCGGACAAGCACTTCACAGCCTGTCAGTACCCCAGTCTGCGCGCAGAAAACCGGTTGGATCCACGGTTTAAACTCGTGGTTTTCCAACGCCAGACTGATGGCTTCAGGCGTGACGATATGGTGATAGTGATTATCATTAATATATTTGTGACTATTATTACCCGTAGCGGATATGATCTCCGGATTGTACTGAAAGAAAATATCCCGCCAGAAAGTAATATCGCTCTGAATCCCCAGTTTCTCAAAGAGCTGTTTCTTTTGATGTGAAATGGTCTTTGCACTGCGATTTCTGTACTGTGATATTTCTGTTACAGACATTCCCTGCATCAGCAGCTTGAGTAGCAGTCGTTCTTTCTCGGATACGCTACCAGGCAATGACAAATGAACCGTTGTACCGAACTCTTGCAGAAAAACACGAAAATCACATGAATTCATGAACACACCTTTTATCTTTTATCGCTGTTCAGTATGAGTGATTACCTGTGGATTCCTGAGCACACATAAGGGGTAACCATAAACATTAGCGATAGACTGGCCCCCTGAATCTCCAGACAACCAATATCACTTATTTAAGTGATAGTCTTAATACTAGTTTTTAGACTAGTCATTGGAGAGCAGATGATTGATGTCTTAGGACCGGAGAAACGCAGACGG
>NZ_PSRU01000031.1:0-30335 GCF_003000935.1 Escherichia sp. R1 | reverse complement strand
CCGTCCGCCACTCGTCAGCAAAGCAGCAAGCTGCTTTCTGTTACCGTTCGACTTGCATGTGTTAGGCCTGCCGCCAGCGTTCAATCTGAGCCATGATCAAACTCTTCAATTTAAAAGTTTGATGCTCAAAGAATTAAACTTCGTAATGAATTACGTGTTCACTCCTGAGACTTGGTATTCATTTTTCGTCTTGCGACGTCAAGAATCCGTATCTTCGAGTGCCCACACAGATTGTCTGATAAATTGTTAAAGAGCAGTTGCGACGCGGCTTTCAGCTCACTGTCGCGAGGTGGCGTATATTACGCTTTCCTCTTTCAGAGTCAACCCTGAATTTCAGGATTTTTCTCTTCAACCGAACCGGCTGTTTGTGTGAAGTGATTCACATCCGCCGTGTCGATGGAGGCGCATTATAGGGAGTTCTCCGCAGGCCGCAATAGAAAAATTGCATAAAAATGACTGACTGCTGCATTCCCCAGCAAAACCCCGCTTTATACCTTTTTACGCACAGAGTTATCCACAATCTTCAATGTAATTTCTGTATTTTTCCCACGGTAGCCACTGTCAAAATTGTGATCACCATTGAAAGAGAAAAATTCGCGAGCGTTGCGCAAACGTTTTCGTTACAATGCGGGCGAAAAATAAGGATGCCCCGTTAGGGGCGTTAGCTGAGTTTTTCGCGAAAAATTCAGCTAACGCTCTCTGTAATAGTCAAATCCAGGGGATTTACCATGCAACAACGTCGTCCAGTCCGCCGCGCTCTGCTCAGTGTTTCTGACAAAGCCGGTATCGTCGAATTCGCCCAGGCACTTTCCGCACGCGGTGTGGAGCTGCTGTCTACAGGGGGCACTGCCCGTCTGTTAGCAGAAAAAGGTCTGCCGGTAACCGAAGTTTCCGATTACACCGGTTTCCCGGAGATGATGGATGGACGCGTGAAGACCCTGCATCCGAAAGTACATGGTGGCATTCTGGGCCGTCGCGGCCAGGACGATGCCATTATGGAAGAACATCAGATCCAGCCTATCGATATGGTGGTTGTTAACCTGTATCCGTTCGCCCAGACCGTCGCTCGTGAAGGCTGCTCGCTGGAAGATGCGGTTGAGAACATCGATATCGGCGGCCCAACGATGGTGCGCTCCGCCGCCAAGAACCATAAAGATGTCGCAATCGTGGTGAAGAGTAGCGACTACGACGCCATTATTAAAGAGATGGATGCCAACGAAGGATCGCTGACGCTTGCAACCCGTTTCGACCTTGCCATCAAAGCCTTCGAACACACTGCCGCCTACGACAGCATGATTGCCAACTACTTCGGCAGCATGGTTCCGGCCTATCACGGTGAAAGCAAAGAAGCCGCCGGTCGCTTCCCGCGTACGCTGAACCTGAACTTCATCAAGAAGCAGGATATGCGCTACGGCGAGAACAGCCACCAGCAGGCTGCCTTCTATATAGAAGAGAATGTGAAAGAAGCCTCCGTTGCCACCGCAACCCAGGTTCAGGGTAAAGCCCTCTCTTATAACAACATCGCCGATACCGATGCGGCGCTGGAGTGCGTGAAAGAGTTCGCCGAGCCGGCCTGTGTGATCGTGAAGCATGCAAACCCATGCGGCGTGGCGGTCAGCAACTCCATTCTCGATGCTTACGATCGCGCGTATAAAACCGACCCAACCTCCGCATTCGGCGGCATTATCGCCTTTAACCGCGAGCTGGATGCGGAAACCGCGCAGGCCATCATTTCTCGTCAGTTTGTTGAAGTGATTATTGCGCCGTCCGCCAGCGAAGAAGCCCTGAAAATAACCGCCGCTAAACAGAACGTTCGCGTCCTGATCTGCGGTCAGTGGGGCGAGCGTGCTCCGGGTCTTGATTTCAAACGCGTGAACGGCGGTCTGCTGGTTCAGGATCGCGACCTGGGGATGGTCGGTGCAGAAGAACTGCGCGTCGTCACCAAACGCCAGCCGACCGAACAGGAATTGCGTGATGCGCTGTTCTGCTGGAAAGTGGCGAAGTTCGTGAAATCCAACGCTATCGTCTATGCCAAAAACAATATGACCATCGGTATTGGCGCGGGCCAGATGAGCCGCGTGTACTCCGCGAAAATCGCCGGTATTAAAGCCGCCGATGAAGGTCTGGAAGTGAAAGGTTCCTCGATGGCTTCTGACGCGTTCTTCCCGTTCCGCGACGGTATTGATGCCGCCGCCGCTGCGGGTGTGACCTGTGTAATCCAGCCTGGCGGTTCTATCCGTGATGACGAAGTGATTGCCGCCGCCGACGAGCACGGTATTGCGATGCTCTTCACCGACATGCGCCACTTCCGCCATTAATGGAGCAATAGATGAAAGTATTAGTGATTGGTAACGGCGGGCGCGAGCACGCGCTGGCCTGGAAAGCGGCCCAGTCGCCGCTGGTTGAAACTGTTTTTGTTGCTCCGGGTAACGCAGGCACTGCGCTGGAACCCGCCCTACAGAACGTCGCTATCGGCGTAACCGATATCTCGGCGCTGCTGGATTTCGCACAAAACGAAAAGGTAGATCTAACCATCGTCGGCCCGGAAGCGCCGCTGGTGAAAGGCGTGGTCGATACCTTCCGCGCCGCCGGGCTGAAAATCTTCGGCCCAACCGCAGGTGCCGCGCAACTGGAAGGCTCGAAAGCGTTTACCAAAGATTTCCTGGCCCGCCATAAAATCCCTACGGCGGAATACCAGAACTTCACCGAGGTAGAACCTGCGCTGGCGTATCTGCGTGAGAAAGGCGCGCCAATCGTCATTAAAGCGGACGGTCTGGCCGCCGGGAAAGGCGTTATCGTGGCGATGACGCTGGAAGAAGCTGAAGCCGCCGTGCGCGATATGCTGGCGGGCAACGCGTTTGGCGACGCGGGTCATCGCATTGTTATCGAAGAGTTCCTCGACGGCGAAGAAGCGAGCTTTATCGTGATGGTAGACGGCGAGCATGTGCTGCCGATGGCCACCAGCCAGGATCACAAACGCGTAGGCGATAAAGATACCGGGCCGAACACCGGCGGGATGGGCGCTTACTCCCCTGCGCCAGTAGTGACCGATGAGGTTCATCAGCGCACGATGGAACGAATCATCTGGCCAACCGTGAAAGGCATGGCGGCAGAAGGCAACACCTACACTGGTTTTCTCTACGCGGGCCTGATGATCGACAAACAGGGCAATCCGAAGGTTATTGAATTTAACTGCCGCTTTGGCGATCCGGAAACCCAGCCGATTATGCTGCGCATGAAGTCCGATCTGGTTGAACTCTGCCTGGCGGCCTGTGAAGGCAAGCTGGACGAGAAAACGTCCGAGTGGGATGAACGCGCTTCTCTCGGCGTGGTGATGGCTGCGGGTGGATATCCGGGCGATTACCGCACCGGCGATGTGATCCACGGCCTGCCGCTGGAAGAAGTGTCTGACGGCAAAGTGTTCCACGCGGGCACGAAACTGGCGGGTAACGAGCAGGTAGTGACCAGCGGCGGGCGCGTACTGTGCGTCACCGCGCTGGGTCATACCGTAGCAGAAGCGCAGAAACGCGCCTACGCCTTAATGACCGATATCCACTGGGACGACTGCTTCTGCCGGAAAGATATCGGCTGGCGCGCTATCGAACGCGAGCAGAACTAACGCGACAGTTTTGCCAAGAGCGTTTTGCGCGTGATCCCTAACTGACGGGCGGCTTCGGTTTTGTTGCCGCCCGTTTTCTCCAGTGCCGCAAGAATCACCTCTTTTTCGACTTCCACCAGCGGCTGAATATCCTGACTTTGTACCAGCGGGATCGGCGTACTGGCAATCGCCAGCGGCAGCTCGCGTTCGGAAATATATTCCCCGGTCAGCAGCACCACCGCCCGTTCCACCGCGTTTTCCAGTTCACGAATATTTCCCGGCCAGTCGTAGTGAATCAGCAGATCCATCGCCTGGGGCGTAAAACCTTTTACCGCCTTGCGATTACGCTCGGCAAAGCGCTGAAGAAAATGGTTTGCCAGCAGAGGAATATCTTCCCGCCGCTGACGCAGCGACGGAACTTCAATCGCCACCACGTTCAGGCGATAGTAGAGATCCTGGCGAAAACGCCCGGCATTCACCTCTGCGGCAAGATCGCGATGAGTCGCCGCAATCAGCCGGACATCAACCGAAATAGTCTGGTTGCTACCGACACGCTGAACTTCGCGCTCCTGAATCGCACGTAGCAGACGCACCTGCATCATCGGCGAGATATCGCCAATTTCATCGAGAAACAACGTGCCGCCGTCCGCCTCAACAAAGCGCCCCTCCCGCCGTTTGTCGGCCCCGGTAAACGCCCCTTTTTCGTGACCGAACAATTCAGACTCCAGCAAGGATTCGTTGAGCGCCGCGCAGTTGAGCGTTACCAGCGGTTTTTCGCTACGTGCGCTACTGGCGTGAATCGCCCTGGCGACCAGCTCTTTACCGGTGCCGGAATCGCCGTGGATCAGCACCGTGGCTTCCGATGGCGCGACGAGGGCGATTTCACTGAGCAGGTGTTGCATCGCCGGGCTTTTACCGACCATACCGAACTGGCTGGCAGACACCGCAGGCGTTTCAGCGTCAACACTGTGTGTATGCGCGAGCGCCTTTTCCAGCGTCGCCTGTAGGTTATCGAAATCCAGCGGCTTGATGAGATAATCCAGCGCCCCGGTTTTCAACGCCTCTACCGCCGTCTCGACGCTGGAGTACGCGGTCATAATCAGCACCGGAATCGCGGGGTTTAATGTTTTGATCTCTTTTAGCGTGGCGATACCATCCATCTCTGCCATTCGCACATCGCAAAGCACAAGATCAAAAACCTGTTCCCGCACCTGCTCCAGCGCCTGTCGCCCGCTGTTCGCCAGCGCGACGTTATAGCCCCAGCCGCGCAGCAAAGCCTGCAAAATAGTGCAGTGGCTAATGTCATCATCCACCACCAGAATATCGATATTATCGTGCGTCATCCTTGTGGGTCCTTACGCGTAATATTGACCGGAAGCCAAAGGGTGAACGTTGCGCCTTTTCCCTCCTGGCTTGCGACCTGAATTGTACCACCGTGTTGTTCAACAATATTATGCACAACCGCCAGCCCCAGTCCGGTGCCTTCGGCTTTGGTGGTGAAGTACGGAGTGAAGATGGCTTCAAGCTGATCCGCCGCAATTCCCTTACCGCTGTCGGTAACGCTGATTTTCACGCCCGCGCCGCTTTCGCTGGCCGTCACGCTAATCACGCCATGCTGACCAATCGCCTGAATAGCATTGAGATAGAGATTCAACAGGACCTGAGTCAGCCTGTCCGGATCGGCCTGAATTTCCGGTAATGTGTCGTTGGCGGTAAAGCGTAACTGGATCTCCCGGCTGTTTGCATCCTGGCTTACCAGCTGTAATGAGTGGTTAATCAGCGTGTTGAGCTCCACCGCCTGCAAAGCCAGATGCGTTGGCTTAACCAGTTCCAGCAACTCGCTTACCACGCGGTTTAAACGGTCGGCTTCTTTCGCCATCACCTGCGCCAATTGATGCGCTTCTCCCCCTGCTGACGCGCGTTCGGCAAAGTATTTCGCCAGCCCTTTAATCGAGGAAAGTGGGTTACGGATTTCGTGGGCAACGCCTGCCGCCAGATGCCCCAGTGCCACCAGCTTCTCTTTGCGCTTCATTTCATCCTGCAATAGCTGCCGCGAGCGCAGATATCGGCGATACCAGAAGAATGACAACACGCTTGCCAGCAAGACCGTCGCCAGGGCGAAGAGGATAATCAGGGTGTTTCTCTGCTCACGATCTTCAGCACTCACAATGTTACTGGCGTCGAAAGCGATAAAAATTGCTTGTGGTGTCGCGGCATACTGCTGCATATGGCGCATCCGGTGCATTCCAGCAGCAAACATCGGTTGAAACTGGCGATAAATTTCCAGAACAGGCTCGCCGTCTGCGCTATCGATCCGCCGCCACGCTTCTTCATCTCCCGGATGTAACTGCTGCATTTCCTGCGGGGAATAAAGCTGTTTTCCCATCATGCCGGAGTTGCTATGCATCACGATTGTTCCTTGTTCATCCGTGACCGCAAACCAACGTACACCAGGCTGCCCGGCCATTTCTTCCAGTAATGCCTGCTGCTGCGCATGATGCATGCGCATCCCCATGCCGACGCGCGAGCCGGATTCGAGAGCACGGATAAGTACACTGCCTTTTTCCAGCAGCGTTTGTCTGGCGGCGGCAGTCTCGCGCCCATAATCGCGAATCACTGTCACCGCAAACAGCCCCACCAGCCCAACAATGACCACGGGGAGGATCGCGCTTAACCATTTAGCTAAGGAGTCTTTAGAACGTTGCATAAAACGCATCTTCTTCTTTGCCTGCTCATCCCTTTCTGACAGCAGAAATCATGCCATCTTTTATCAGCGCTTACCCTGCGCTGTAACACAAAGGCTTAAGTTTCAATGAGTAAAAATGACTCGCTACCCACAACAGGCGAGTCATTTTTACTCGTTTATCATGCCAGATTACCCGTCATATCAGCGTTTCGCCGTTGGCACGGAAGATGCAATACCCGAAGTAAGACAACCACTGGAGGATGAACCATGAAACGGAACACGAAAATTGCCCTGGTAATGATGGCGCTTTCAGCAATGGCGATGGGATCGACATCGGCATTTGCTCACGGCGGACATGGTATGTGGCAGCAAAATGCCGCGCCTTTGACCAGCGAACAACAGACAGCGTGGCAGAAAATCCATAATGACTTTTACGCTCAAAGCAGCGCACTGCAACAGCAACTGGTGACAAAGCGTTATGAATACAATGCCCTGTTAGCCGCGAACCCACCGGATAGCAGCAAAATTAACGCGCTCGCCAAAGAGATGGAGAATTTGCGTCAGTCGTTAGATGAGTTACGGGTGAAACGAGATATTGCGATGGCTGAAGCGGGTATTCCGCGCGGTACCGGAATGGGTTACGGCGACTGCGGTGGTGGCGGTCATATGGGTATGGGCCACTGGTAAATCAGAACGTTTTCTCGTTGGGTTGCCAGCGACAGAAATCAGAGTTTGCCACCAACAGTAATTGCGAACCTTCGGGCGCTTCCAGCCATGCCACGCTGACATCAACAGAAGAGCGGCTCTGGCGGCGCTCGATATGCGCTATCGCCTGCGAATCTAAATCAGGTTTAATGGTTTGCCCTTCGCAGGTGGTCACGGTCTGTTCCATCGCATGCCAGCGCCCCTGGCGCAGCACGACTCTCCCCTGACGTAAGGCATCGCTAATCTGGCGGATCTGATCAGCACGATAACGGTATAAATCGATTTGGTCGTTAGAAAGCTGCTGCTTTTCCCCATCGGATTCACGTTGCATAAAGCTCAGATCGCCGCGATCGTCAAAACGCGCGCGAATGTTCACCGGCGGTTTGCTGTAAACATTGATATTGATGAGCGTAAGGTTATCGCCCTGCCAGCGATACTCTCGCGTGGTGGTATCGCCACTGCGCCACGGGCTAAACACGGCAAGCAGATGCACATTATCGCCGCTGTCTTTTCGCCAGATGCGTACCGCGCCCTGGTCTTCAGCAAATCCACTGGCGGTAAAGGGAGGAAGTGAAGAGTTGTGACTACAGGCAGTGAGAAACAGAGCGCCTGCCAGCATCAATGATCGACGCCAGAAAGACAAAAGGGGTGAAACCACCCCTTCGTTAAAACTGTTCACTGCCACGCAATCTTACTTAACTGCGTCTTTCAGTGCCTTGCCAGAAACAAATGCCGGTACGTTAGCTGCGGCAATTTTGATTTCTTTACCGGTCTGAGGGTTGCGGCCAGTACGCTCAGCGCGGTGGTTCACTTTGAAGGTACCGAAACCAACCAGTTGTACAGCATCGCCTTCTTTCAGAGACTCAGTAATTGCAGCCAGAGTGGACTCCAGAGCAGCTTTAGCCTGGGTTTTGGACAGTTCTGCTTTCTCTGCAATTACATCAATCAGTTGAGTCTTGTTCATAAGTTATCCTTACAATGTGTTTATCGCTTGCTAAGCATCGAGTGCGACGGAAATGCCAGAATAGCACTCTCCTGCATACACGCACCGATAGCCACTTTTTTTCGCCCCCCAAATGTAGACCAGACGGGGGGCGAAAGGGAAGACTCCAGGTACGACAAATCAGGCGTTAAATCACGTTTTCTGGTCTTATTGCTGAAAAATTATACCAATATTGCTCTCACCCGCCTCACGCAGGTCTGCCCTAAGGCCTTTTATCAGCTCGATATCGCGTTCTTCGCACTCAGCTAAAAGTCGGAATATTTCCCACTGAATGTCCCATTCTTGCTCTACAGCTGGGTTTTCTTTGAGCTCTTCATCGCTCATTTCGCGACCAGCCTGAGTCATTTCCAGCATCGCCACGGTCGTGATGGAAGTCTTACTCACTTCCACCGCGTGTTCGAGCGTTTCGCCACTTAAACGCGAATGGACCAGTTCACTTAACGCCACGCAAGCATCGATTGCCGGATAAACGCCGTACAGATCGAAATCGTCGGCTGAAGGAATCGCTTCTTCAAATTTCTCCAGTTGGCTGTCGAAATTTACTTTTGCGTCTTTGACGGTCAGCGTTTCCCAAATGAGATCGAGAATGCGGCGGTAAATCTGCCCATCGCCGAAGCCGGTTTGCTGACAGAATACGGCGTAATTGGGGTACATACGTTCGCATAAGCAGGCCATAAAAGTGACGTGCTGCCAGCTTTCCAGGCGCTCCAGACGCAGATGAATTGGGTTTTGTAACATGTTGAGTTCTCAAATACGGAAATTATCCGCAGTTTACCTGAATTAGGGCTGATTTGCTGTATAGCGCACGAACGCCGGACGTTCCGAGGCCACCGCGTCCGCCCAGCGCGTTGGCTCCGGCAGACGATAGCCTTTCATGCAGCGTTGTACCCACGCCAGCGCGCTGTCCACGCTGACCCGATGGCCGGTAGCGATAAACAACGGGTTACAGCGCGCTTTGCTGCGCCAGACCCAGGCCAGCTGCTCGCCTTTATCCATCAGCGGG
The DNA here is from genome assembly GCF_003000935.1 of Escherichia sp. R1. Lineage (NCBI taxonomy): Bacteria > Pseudomonadati > Pseudomonadota > Gammaproteobacteria > Enterobacterales > Enterobacteriaceae > Escherichia > Escherichia sp. R1. The sequence goes on along the minus strand of NZ_PSRU01000031.1, from coordinate 21,340 downwards.
GCCAGCGCGCCCGGTTCGCTGGAGAGCGGTTCGAATTTACCGCAGAGCCGTTTTTTCGCTACGCCAATGGTCGGCACATCCACCAATAAGCCAAAATGGCTGGCCACGCCAAGACGGCGAGGATGCGAGATCCCATGACCATCGACAAACACTAAATCCGGCTTTTGCGACAGCATCTCCCACGCTGCCAGCAGCGCAGGATATTCGCGGAACGAGAGAAAACCTGGAATGTAAGGCATGGTGGTGGCGATGCGGGCCACTTTATACTCCACCAGCTCAAGCGAGGGGTATTTCAGCAGCACCATCGCCGCTCGCGTCACTTCGCCGCCCTGCTCAAATCCGACATCGGCTCCGGCGATCAGATCCGGCGGATCTTTATCGAGTCGATCCTCGCGGATCACAGAAGAAGCCAGTTCAATTTGTTGAGCGCGTAATGACGCGAGATCCATAATCGCTCCTTAGCGGTGATACTGTTCAGACAAGCGATGCACTGCCTCCACAAACACGCCAGCATGTTCTGGCAGCACATCCTGATGAATGCCGTGACCAAGGTTAAAGACATGACCTTCACCGTGACCGAAACCTGCAAGTATAGTCGCGACTTCTTCTTCAATGCGGGCAGGTGGCGCGTACAGCATCGACGGGTCCATATTACCCTGCAGCGCGACTTTATTGCCCACGCGACGGCGCGCATCGGCGATGTCCGTTGTCCAGTCGAGGCCCAGCGCATCGCAACCGGTTTCTGCCATCGCTTCCAGCCACTGTCCGCCACCTTTGGTAAACAGCGTGACCGGTACGCGGCGACCGTCGTTTTCACGCAGTAAACCATCAACAATTTTATGCATGTAATAGAGCGAGAACTGTTGATAATCGCGCCCGGTAAGCACGCCGCCCCAGGTGTCGAAAATCATGACTGCCTGAGCACCGGCTTTAATCTGCGCATTCAGATACAAAGTGACGCTTTTCGCCAGTTTATCGAGTAGCGCGTGCAGCGCCTGTGGATCGGCATACATCATTTTTTTGATCACGGTGAACGCTTTGCTGCTGCCGCCTTCCACCATGTAGGTCGCCAGCGTCCACGGGCTGCCGGAAAAACCAATCAGCGGCACTTCGCCTTTCAGTTCGCGACGAATGGTACGCACCGCGTTCATCACGTAACCCAGCTCATCTTCCGGGTCCGGAATTGGCAGTTTATCGACATCGGCTTTGCAGGTGACTGGCGAGGTAAAACGCGGACCTTCTCCGGCTTCAAAATAGAGCCCTAAACCCATCGCGTCTGGCACGGTGAGGATATCGGAAAAGAGGATCGCCGCATCCAGCGGATAGCGACGCAGCGGTTGCAAAGTCACTTCGCACGCCAGCTCGGCATTTTTGCACAGCGACATAAAATCGCCCGCCTGGGCGCGCGTGGCTTTATATTCCGGTAGATAGCGACCCGCCTGGCGCATCATCCATACTGGAGTGACATCAACGGGCTGGCGCAGCAGCGCCCGCAGATAACGATCGTTTTTAAGTTCGGTCATTTTGGCTGTTCCTTAGTGCGTCAGGCGGTCAGTGTATCATCACTCATACTCTGCCCGACACATCGCCACTGTATCTTCTATCAGACGGCGCGCTACGGTGCCGGGCGGCGGGAGTAACGGCAAATCGTCATAGCGATACCAGTTCGCCTCAAGCAATTCTTTCGGGTCGATCACGATCTCGCCGCTGTCATATTCCGCCATAAACGCGGTCATTAAAGACTGAGGAAACGGCCACGGTTGGGAGGTCACGTAACGCAAGTTTTTAACTTTAATTCCGCTCTCTTCCATCACTTCCCGCGCGACTGCCTGCTCGAGGGTTTCACCCACTTCGACGAATCCGGCAAGTACTGTATGGACACCGTTACGATGGCGGGTATGCTGGGCGAGGAGGATCGAATCATCGCGACGGATGGCAACAATAATGCAGGGGGCGATTTGCGGGTAGTAACGCTCACGGCAATGGCTGCACAGCATCGCCCATTCGGTTTTGCTTGGATACATTTCATGCCCGCAGTAACCACAGTATTTATGCGATCGGTAAAACTCCGCCAGTTGCACGCCACGTCCGGCCAGTTGAAACAGCCCAACATCGAGATCAATGACCTGACGTACCGACCCCATATCGTGACGCCGCTGCAGTTGTACTAACCAAACAGGTTCCCCCTGCCATTCGCCGATTTGTAGTGCGCGCTGACCCACAAGATCGAAATTTGCCGCTTCGCCATATGGCAATTCTCCCTTCGGCAACCATAATTTTTGTTCATGGCTGACGACCCACCAGCCGTGATCTAATTTTTCAATTATACGATCCATAGCTCTTGCACTACCTTTGCATCACTGGCATGTTTAACATGGTTTTTACATTTCTCACAGAGCAGTTTTTGAATACAAACTTGCGGAGTCAATCATGCTTAACCAGCTCGATAACCTGGCGGAGCGCGTCAGAGGAAGTAACAAACTGGTTGATCGCTGGCTACATGTACGTAAGCATCTGCTCGTGGCTTACTACAATCTGGTTGGCATTAAGCCTGGCAAAGAATCGTACATGAGGCTAAACGAAAAAGCCCTTGATGATTTTTGTCAGAGCCTGGTCGATTACTTGTCTGCCGGACATTTCAGTATTTATGAGCGCATTCTTCATAAGCTGGAAGGCAATGGGCAACTCGCACGCGCCGCGAAGATTTGGCCACAACTCGAAGCCAATACTCAACAGATTATGGATGACTACGATTCCAGTCTGGAAACCGCCATCGATCATGATAATTACCTTGAGTTTCAACAGGTTTTATCTGACATCGGCGAGGCACTGGAAGCGCGCTTTGTGCTGGAAGATAAGCTGATTCTACTGGTGCTTGACGCCGCCCGCGTCAAATATCCTGCTTGAGTTCTGCGCTGTTAACGCGTAATTTACATTCAACGCCCCGTTTGTGGGGCTAATTTCTTGTCGGAGTGCCTTAACTGGCTGAGACCGTTTATTCGGGATCCGCGGAACCTGATCAGGCTAATACCTGCGAAGGGAACAAGAGTTAATCTGCTATCGCATCGCCTTTGCGGCGATCGTCTCTTGCTTCATCCGTCGTCTGACAAGCCACGTCCTTAACTTTTTGGAATGAGCTATGTCTGCAACAAAACTGACCCGCCGCGAACAACGCGCCCTGGCCCAACATTTTATCGATACCCTGGAAGGCTCCGCCTTTCCCAACTCAAAACGCATTTACATCACTGCCACACAACCCGGCGTGCGCGTGCCGATGCGTGAGATCCAGCTTAGCCCGACGCTAATCGGCGGTAGCAAAGAACAACCGCAGTACGAAGAAAACGAAGCGATTCCGGTCTACGACACCTCCGGTCCGTATGGCGATCCGCAGATCGCCATTAACGTGCAGCAAGGGCTGGCAAAACTACGCCAGCCGTGGATCGATGCGCGCGGCGATACCGAAGAACTTACCGTGCGCAGTTCCGATTACACAAAAGCGCGGCTGGCAGATGATGGCCTCGACGAGCTGCGTTTTAGCGGCGTATTAACGCCAAAACGCGCCAAAGCAGGACGCCGCGTCACCCAACTGCACTACGCCCGCCAGGGTATCATCACGCCCGAAATGGAATTCATCGCCATTCGCGAGAATATGGGTCGCGAGCGCATACGTAGCGAAGTTTTACGCCACCAGCATCCGGGAATGAGCTTTGGCGCACGTCTTCCGGAAAATATCACTGCGGAATTTGTCCGTGATGAAGTTGCTGCCGGACGTGCGATTATCCCGGCCAACATTAATCATCCGGAATCGGAGCCGATGATTATTGGCCGTAACTTCCTGGTAAAAGTTAACGCCAATATCGGCAACTCAGCGGTCACCTCTTCCATCGAAGAAGAAGTGGAAAAACTGGTATGGTCCACGCGCTGGGGAGCGGATACCGTGATGGATCTTTCCACTGGTCGCTATATTCACGAAACCCGCGAGTGGATTTTGCGTAACAGCCCGGTGCCGATCGGTACAGTGCCGATCTACCAGGCACTGGAGAAGGTGAACGGGATCGCCGAAGATCTTACCTGGGAAGCGTTCCGCGACACCCTGCTGGAACAGGCCGAGCAAGGTGTGGATTACTTCACTATCCATGCGGGGGTGCTGCTGCGCTACGTGCCGATGACCGCGAAACGCCTGACCGGTATCGTCTCTCGCGGCGGTTCGATTATGGCGAAATGGTGCCTCTCCCATCATCAGGAAAATTTCCTCTATCAACACTTCCGCGAAATTTGTGAAATCTGTGCTGCTTATGACGTTTCGCTATCGCTGGGCGACGGCCTGCGCCCCGGTTCTATTCAGGACGCCAACGATGAAGCACAGTTTGCCGAGCTGCATACGCTGGGTGAACTGACTAAAATCGCCTGGGAATATGACGTGCAGGTGATGATTGAAGGCCCAGGCCACGTGCCGATGCAGATGATTCGCCGCAATATGACCGAGGAGTTAGAGCACTGCCACGAAGCGCCGTTTTACACTCTGGGGCCGCTAACTACCGATATCGCGCCGGGCTATGACCACTTCACGTCAGGGATTGGCGCGGCGATGATTGGCTGGTTTGGCTGCGCGATGCTCTGCTACGTAACGCCGAAAGAGCATCTGGGCCTGCCAAATAAAGAAGATGTTAAACAAGGGATTATCACCTATAAGATTGCCGCTCACGCCGCCGACCTGGCGAAAGGGCATCCGGGCGCGCAAATTCGCGATAACGCCATGTCGAAAGCCCGCTTCGAATTTCGCTGGGAAGACCAGTTTAATCTGGCCCTCGACCCGTTTACTGCCCGCGCTTATCACGATGAAACCCTGCCGCAAGAGTCCGGTAAAGTCGCCCATTTTTGCTCCATGTGTGGACCGAAATTCTGCTCGATGAAAATCAGCCAGGAAGTGCGTGATTACGCCGCCGCGCAAACCATTGAAGTGGGAATGGCGGATATGTCGGAGAACTTCCGCGCCAGAGGCGGAGAAATCTACCTGCGTAAGGAGGAAGCGTGATGTATCAGCCTGAGTTTCCTCCTGTACCCTTTCGTTTAGGACTGTACCCGGTGGTTGACAGCGTACAGTGGATCGAACGTCTGTTGGATGCAGGCGTACGTACTCTCCAGCTACGCATCAAAGATCGGCGCGATGAAGAGGTGGAAGCCGATGTCGTGGCGGCAATTGCGCTGGGCCGCCGCTATAACGCGCGATTGTTTATCAACGATTACTGGCGGCTGGCGATTAAGCATCAGGCGTATGGCGTCCATCTGGGGCAGGAAGATTTGCAAGCCACCGATCTCAATGCCATCCGTGCAGCGGGCCTGCGGCTGGGCGTTTCGACTCATGACGATATGGAGATCGACGTCGCGCTGGCGGCACGTCCTTCTTATATCGCGCTGGGACATGTGTTCCCAACGCAAACCAAACAGATGCCTTCTGCACCGCAGGGACTGGAACAGCTGGCACGGCATGTTGAGCGCCTGGCGGATTATCCCACCGTGGCGATTGGCGGTATCAGTCTGGCGCGCGCGCCTGCGGTGATAGCAACGGGTGTCGGCAGTATCGCCGTCGTCAGCGCCATTACTCAAGCCGTAGACTGGCGTTTGGCAACGGCACAGTTGCTGGAAATTGCAGGAGCTGGCGATGAATGACCGTGACTTTATGCGTTATAGCCGCCAAATCCTGCTCGACGATATCGCTCTGGACGGGCAGCAAAAACTGCTCGACAGCCAGGTGCTGATTATTGGTCTTGGCGGGCTGGGTACACCTGCTGCGCTATACCTGGCGGGGGCTGGCGTCGGGACGCTGGTACTGGCAGATGACGACGATGTGCATTTAAGCAATCTGCAACGACAAATCCTCTTTACCACTGAAGATATCGATCGCCCGAAATCACAGGTCAGCCAACAGCGACTGACACAGTTGAATCCCGACATTCAACTGACGGCACTACAACAACGGTTAACGGGTGAGGCGTTAAAAGATGCGGTTGCACAAGCCGATGTGGTGCTCGACTGTACTGACAATATGGCGACTCGCCAGGAGATTAATGCCACCTGCGTGGCACTCAACACGCCGCTTATCACCGCCAGCGCGGTCGGATTTGGCGGGCAGTTGATGGTACTGACGCCGCCCTGGGAGCAGGGATGTTACCGCTGCCTGTGGCCAGATAACCAGGAGCCAGAACGCAACTGCCGCACGGCGGGCGTGGTTGGCCCGGTGGTCGGGGTTATGGGCACTTTACAGGCACTGGAAGCGATTAAGTTATTAAGCGGTATAGAGACGCCTGCGGGAGAACTCCGACTGTTCGACGGTAAATCGAGCCAGTGGCGCAGCCTGACGTTGCGCCGCGCCAACGGTTGCCCGGTATGTGGAGGATGCAATGCAGATCCTGTTTAACGATCAACCGATGCAGTGTGTCGCCGGACTAACTGTTCACGAACTGCTGGAGCAACTCGATCAACAACAAGCAGGTGCGGCACTAGCGATTAATCAGCAAATCGTCCCGCGGGAACAATGGGCGCAACATATCGTGCAGGATGGCGACCAGATCCTGCTTTTTCAAGTTATTGCAGGGGGTTGAGATGTTACATATTGCGGACAAAACGTTTGATTCACATCTGTTTACTGGCACCGGAAAATTCGCCTCTTCACAACTGATGGTGGAGTCTATTCGCGCTTCCGGCAGCCAACTGGTGACGCTGGCGATGAAACGTGTCGACTTGCGCCAGCACAACGACGCTATCCTCGAACCGCTTATCGCGGCGGGTGTGACCCTGCTGCCGAATACTTCCGGGGCGAAAACCGCGGAAGAAGCCATTTTCGCCGCCCATCTGGCACGTGAAGCGTTAGGCACAAACTGGCTAAAATTGGAGATTCACCCTGACGCCCGCTGGCTGTTGCCCGATCCCATCGAAACCCTGAAAGCCGCCGAAACGCTGGTACAACAGGGATTTATCGTGCTGCCTTACTGCGGAGCCGATCCGGTATTGTGTAAACGTCTGGAAGAAGTCGGCTGTGCAGCGGTGATGCCGCTCGGCGCGCCGATTGGCTCGAATCAGGGACTGGAAACCCGCGCCATGCTGGAGATTATTATCCAGCAGGCCACCGTTCCGGTGGTTGTCGATGCTGGCATCGGCGTTCCCAGCCATGCCGCGCAGGCGCTGGAAATGGGGGCCGACGCGGTGTTAGTGAATACGGCGATTGCCGTCGCGGACGATCCCGTCAACATGGCGAAGGCATTTCGTCTGGCGGTAGAAGCAGGCCTGCTGGCACGTCAGTCCGGACCGGGCAGCCGCAGTCATTTTGCTCATGCCACCAGCCCGCTGACTGGATTTCTGGAGGCATCGGCATGAAAACCTTCAGCGATCGCTGGCGACAACTGGACTGGGATGACATCCACCTGCGTATCAACGGCAAAACGGCTGCTGACGTAGAGCGGGCGCTAAATGCCTCGCAACTCACCCGCGACGACATGATGGCATTGCTATCACCCGCCGCCAGTGGCTATCTGGAACCACTGGCCCAGCGAGCGCAACGTCTGACTCGTCAGCGATTTGGCAACGTCGTCAGCTTCTACGTCCCGCTTTATCTTTCCAATCTTTGCGCTAACGACTGTACTTATTGCGGATTTTCTATGAGCAACCGCATCAAGCGCAAAACGCTGGATGAAGCGGATATTGCCAGGGAAAGCGCCGCTATACGGGAGATGGGCTTTGAACATCTGCTATTAGTCACTGGTGAACATCAGGCGAAAGTGGGGATGGATTACTTTCGTCGTCATCTCCCTGCCCTGCGTGAACAGTTCTCTTCACTACAGATGGAAGTGCAACCGCTGGCGGAGGCGGAATATACCGAGTTAAAACAGCTTGGCCTCGATGGAGTAATGGTTTATCAGGAGACATATAATGAGGCGACTTATGCCCATCATCATCTGAAAGGTAAAAAACAGGACTTCTTCTGGCGGCTGGAAACGCCGGATCGGCTAGGGCGTGCGGGGATTGATAAGATAGGCCTCGGCGCGCTAATCGGCCTTTCCGACAGCTGGCGAGTTGACTGCTATATGGTTGCCGAACATTTGCTATGGCTGCAACAGCATTACTGGCAAAGCCGCTACTCTGTCTCCTTCCCACGCCTGCGTCCATGTACTGGCGGCATTGAACCTGCGTCGATTATGGATGAACGCCAGTTAGTGCAAGCCATCTGCGCTTTCCGGCTGCTTGCACCGGAGATTGAACTGTCACTCTCCACGCGGGAATCACCGTGGTTTCGCGATCGCGTAATTCCGCTGGCAATTAATAACGTCAGCGCTTTTTCGAAAACGCAGCCAGGTGGCTATGCCGACAACCACCCCGAGCTGGAACAGTTCTCACCGCACGACGATCGCAGACCGGAAGCGGTTGCTGCCGCGTTAACCGCTCAGGGTTTGCAGCCGGTATGGAAAGACTGGGACAGCTATCTGGGACGCCCATCGCAAAGGCCATGAGACAGAATGTAAGAACGTAAATTTATTCCGAGCAGCTCCGGAAGATGAAAAACGCAAGGTTGTTGAAAGCGTTGTGTTTTTTTATGGTAGTCCCGTCAACAGGAATGTTGTCCAGGGCGAAAAGCTTCTTCCTCGTTTCGCCCTGCCTTTCTTAAAAATTCCGTGAAGACTTTGCCCTCTGAATAACACCCATAAAAAAACCCGCCGAAGCGGGTTTTTACGTTATTTGCGGATTAACGATTACTCGTTATCAGAACCGCCCAGACCTGCGTTCAGCAGTTCTGCCAGGCTGGCAGATGCGTCTTCTGCAGTCACCTGCGGTGCAGCCGGAGCTTCACCCGCAGCACGGCGACGCATACGATCCTGGTGGTACGCATAACCGGTACCTGCCGGGATCAGACGACCCACGATAACGTTCTCTTTCAGGCCGCGCAGTTCGTCGCGTTTGCCCGCAACGGCTGCTTCGGTCAGCACGCGAGTGGTCTCCTGGAACGATGCCGCGGAGATGAAGGACTCGGTTGCCAGAGACGCTTTGGTGATACCCAGCAGATCGCGGGAGTAAGTTGCACCCACTTTGCCGTTCGCTTCCAGTTCGCGGTTTGCGATCTTGACGCGAGAGTATTCAACCTGTTCACCTTCCAGGAAGTCGGAGCTGCCCGCGTTAACGATGGTAGCTTTACGCAGCATCTGACGAACGATAACTTCGATGTGTTTATCGTTAATCTTAACGCCCTGCAGACGGTATACGTCCTGTACTTCGTTAACGATGTAACGAGTCACAGCATGAACACCACGCAGACGCAGAATGTCGTGCGGCGCTTCCGGACCGTCGGAAATTACGTCACCACGTTCTACACGTTCACCTTCGAACACGTTGAGCTGACGCCATTTCGGAATCATCTCTTCGTACGGATCGCTACCGTCTACCGGGGTGATAACCAGACGACGTTTACCTTTGGTTTCTTTACCGAAGGAAACGATACCGCTGATTTCAGCCAGGATTGCCGGCTCTTTCGGACGACGTGCTTCGAACAGGTCCGCAACGCGCGGCAGACCACCGGTGATGTCCTTGGTACCGCCGGATTCCTGCGGAATACGCGCCAGGGTGTCACCAGAGCTGATCTGTACGCCATCTTCCAGCTGAACAATCGCTTTACCCGGCAGGAAGTACTGCGCAGGCATATCGGTACCCGGGATCAGAACGTCGTTACCCTGAGCATCAACGATTTTCAGTGCCGGACGCAGATCTTTACCACCTGCGGTACGTTCTGCGGAATCCAGAACCACCAGCGAAGACAGACCTGTCAATTCGTCGGTCTGACGAGTAATGGTCTGGCCGTCGATCATGTCAGTAAAGCGTACAAAACCGCTTACTTCGGTGATAACCGGCATGGTGTGCGGGTCCCAGTTTGCAACGGTTTCGCCGCCAGCAACCTGTTCGCCATCGCCTTTCGCCAGTACCGCACCGTAAGGTACTTTGTAGCTTTCTTTGGTACGACCGAATTCGTCGATCAGTTTCAGTTCGGTGTTACGGGAAGTGATAACCAGTTTACCGCTGGAGTTCACAACCGACTTCACGTTGCTGAGCTTGATGCTACCTTTGTTTTTCACCTGGATGCTGGATTCAGCAGCCGCACGAGATGCCGCACCACCGATGTGGAACGTACGCATGGTCAGCTGTGTACCCGGTTCACCGATGGACTGTGCCGCGATAACACCGATTGCTTCACCTTTGTTAATGATGTGGCCACGCGCCAGGTCACGACCGTAGCAGTGCGCACATACACCAAAGTCGGTGTCACAAGATACAACAGAACGTACTTTAACCGCGTCGACAGAGTTCTCTTCCAGCAGGTCACACCACTGTTCGTGCAGCAGCGTGTTGCGCGGAACGAGGATATCAGCAGTACCCGGCTTCAGAACGTCTTCAGCAGTTACACGACCCAATACGCGATCGCGCAGCGGCTCTTTAACGTCACCACCTTCGATAACCGGAGTCATCATGATACCTTCATGAGTACCACAATCGTCTTCGGTAACCACCAGGTCCTGCGCCACGTCAACCAGACGACGAGTCAGGTAACCGGAGTTCGCCGTTTTCAGTGCGGTATCCGCCAGACCTTTACGAGCACCGTGGGTGGAGATGAAGTACTGGAGTACGTTCAGACCTTCACGGAAGTTCGCGGTGATTGGCGTTTCGATGATGGAGCCATCCGGCTTCGCCATCAGACCACGCATACCAGCAAGCTGACGAATCTGTGCCGCAGAACCACGCGCACCGGAGTCGGCCATCATGTAGATGCTGTTGAAGGAAACCTGCTTCTCTTCCTGACCGTCACGGTTAATAACGGTTTCAGTTTGCAGGTTATCCATCATCGCTTTGGATACACGATCGTTCGCCGCAGCCCAGATATCGATAACTTTGTTGTAGCGTTCGCCCGCAGTTACCAGACCAGACTGGAACTGCTCCTGAATTTCAGCAACTTCTGCTTCTGCCTCGGAGATGATTTCGTGTTTCTTCTCCGGGATGACCATGTCATCGATACCAACAGATGCACCAGAACGCGCTGCATATGCAAAACCGGTATACATGATCTGGTCCGCAAAAATAACGGTCGGTTTCAGACCGAGAATGCGGTAGCAGGTGTTCAGCATTTTGGAGATTGCTTTTTTACCCAGCGCCTGGTTGACGATGGTGTAAGGCAGACCTTTCGGTACAATCATCCACAGAATGGCACGGCCAACAGTCGTGTCTTTCAGGCTGGTTTTCGCTACTAATTCACCGTTAGCATCTTTTTCATACTCGGTGATACGCACTTTAACGCGCGCATGCAGAGAAGCCAGACCAGAGCGATACAGACGTTCTGCTTCTTTCGGGCCAGTCAGCACCATGCCTTCGCCTTTGGCGTTAACACAGTCGCGGGTCATGTAGTACAGACCCAGTACAACGTCCTGAGACGGAACGATGATTGGTTCGCCGTTCGCCGGGGACAGGATGTTGTTGGTAGACATCATCAGCGCACGCGCTTCCAGCTGGGCTTCCAGCGTCAGCGGTACGTGAACAGCCATCTGGTCACCATCGAAGTCGGCGTTATATGCCGCACAAACCAGCGGGTGCAGCTGGATAGCTTTACCTTCGATCAGTACCGGTTCAAATGCCTGGATACCCAGACGGTGCAGAGTCGGTGCACGGTTCAGCAGTACCGGGTGTTCGCGGATCACTTCGTCCAGGATATCCCAAACGACAGCTTCTTCGCGCTCAACCATTTTCTTCGCAGCTTTGATGGTGGTAGCAAGACCACGCAGTTCCAGCTTGCCGTAGATGAACGGTTTGAACAGCTCCAGCGCCATTTTCTTCGGCAGACCGCACTGATGCAGACGCAGGTATGGACCTACGGTGATTACAGAACGACCGGAGTAGTCAACGCGCTTACCGAGCAGGTTCTGACGGAAACGACCCTGTTTACCTTTGATCATGTCGGCCAAAGATTTCAGAGGACGCTTGTTAGAACCGGTGATTGCACGACCGCGACGACCGTTATCCAACAGGGCGTCAACCGCTTCCTGCAGCATACGTTTTTCGTTACGTACGATGATGTCCGGCGCAGCCAGATCCAGCAGACGTTTCAGACGGTTGTTACGGTTAATGACGCGACGATACAGATCGTTCAGGTCAGAAGTCGCGAAACGACCACCATCCAGCGGAACCAGCGGACGCAGATCTGGCGGCAGTACCGGCAGAACGGTCAGGATCATCCACTCTGGTTTGTTACCAGACTGAACGAACGCTTCCAGCAGTTTGATACGCTTGGTCAGCTTTTTACGCTTGGTTTCGGAGTTGGTTTCGTTCAGCTCTTCACGCAGCTGTTCGCACTCTTGCTCCAGATCCATGCTCTTCAGTAGAGCCTGGATTGCTTCCGCACCCATCTTCGCGTCGAATTCGTCACCGAACTCTTCCAGCGCGTCCAGATACTGCTCTTCAGTCAGGATCTGCTGACGTTCCAGGTTGGTCATACCGCCTTCGATAACCACATAGGATTCGAAGTACAGTACGCGTTCGATATCGCGCAGCGGCATATCGAGCAGCAGGCCGATACGGGACGGCAGCGATTTCAGGAACCAGATGTGCGCAGTCGGGGAAGCCAGTTCGATGTGGCCCATACGCTCACGGCGTACTTTAGTCTGGGTCACTTCAACACCGCACTTCTCACAGATGACGCCACGGTGTTTCAGGCGCTTGTACTTACCGCACAGGCACTCGTAATCTTTTACCGGCCCAAAGATACGGGCGCAGAAAAGGCCGTCACGTTCTGGTTTGAACGTACGGTAGTTGATGGTTTCCGGCTTTTTAACTTCACCGAAAGACCATGAACGGATCATGTCTGGCGAAGCCAGAGCAATTTTGATCGCATCAAACTCTTCGGTTTTAGTCTGCGCTTTCAGAAACTTTAATAAATCTTTCACGGATTTGCTCCCGTCGGAGTTAGCACAATCCGCTGCCGGGTTTTACCCCGACAGCAGTGACCTGTTTGAGCGAGAATTACTCGTCTTCCAGTTCGATGTTGATACCCAGCGAACGAATCTCTTTCAACAATACGTTGAAGGATTCTGGCATGCCCGGCTCCATCTGATGGTTGCCGTCCACGATGTTTTTATACATCTTAGTACGGCCGTTCACGTCATCAGACTTAACGGTGAGCATTTCCTGCAGGGTGTATGCTGCGCCATATGCTTCCAGCGCCCACACTTCCATCTCCCCGAAACGCTGACCACCGAACTGTGCCTTACCACCCAGCGGCTGCTGAGTAACCAGGCTGTAAGAACCGGTGGAACGCGCGTGCATCTTGTCGTCGACCAGGTGGTTCAGTTTCAGCATGTACATGTAACCAACGGTTACCGGACGCTCGAACTGTTCACCAGTGCGACCGTCGTACAGGCGGATCTGACCAGAAGTCGGCAGGTCGCCAAGTTTCAGCAGCTCTTTAATTTCTGCTTCTTTCGCACCGTCGAAGACCGGCGTTGCGATTGGCATACCTTTGCGCAGGTTTTCAGCCAGACGCATAACTTCTTCATCGCTGAAGGTACTCAGGTCAACTTTCTGACGAACATCAGCGCCCAGATCGTACGCACGCTGGATGAATTCGCGCAGTTTCGCGACTTCTTGCTGCTGTTTCAGCATGGCGTTGATCTTGTCGCCGATACCTTTCGCAGCCATACCCAGGTGGGTTTCGAGGATCTGACCAATGTTCATACGAGACGGTACGCCCAGCGGGTTCAGTACGATGTCTACCGGAGTACCGTTTTCATCGTAAGGCATATCTTCGATCGGGTTGATCTTAGAAATTACACCCTTGTTACCATGACGGCCTGCCATCTTGTCACCAGGCTGGATACGGCGTTTAACCGCCAGATATACCTTAACAATCTTCAGCACGCCCGGTGCCAGATCGTCGCCCTGGGTGATTTTGCGGCGTTTCGCTTCGAGTTTCTTCTCGAACTCGTGTTTCAGTTCGTCATACTGCTCAGCCAGCTGTTCCAGCTGATTTTGTTTCTCTTCGTCGGTCAGGCCCAGCTCCAGCCAGCGATCGCGCGGCAGTTTGTCGAGTTTCTCAGCTTCAACGCCACCGGCTACCAGCACAGCACGGATACGGCTGAACAGACCCGCTTCGAGGATCTGCAGTTCTTCAGACAGGTCTTTCTTCGCCTGTTTGAGCTGCATTTCTTCGATTTCCAGCGCACGTTTGTCTTTTTCTACGCCATCGCGAGTAAAGACCTGAACATCGATAACCGTACCGGATACACCGTTTGGTACGCGCAGAGAAGAGTCTTTAACGTCAGACGCTTTCTCACCGAAGATCGCACGCAGCAGTTTTTCTTCTGGGGTCAGCTGAGTTTCACCTTTCGGCGTTACCTTACCAACCAGAATGTCGCCACCGGTCACTTCCGCACCAATGTAAACGATACCGGATTCATCCAGTTTGGAGAGAGCAGCTTCACCCACGTTCGGGATGTCAGCGGTGATCTCTTCCGGCCCCAGCTTGGTATCACGGGACACACACGCCAGTTCCTGAATATGGATGGTGGTGAAACGGTCTTCCTGAACAACACGCTCGGATACGAGGATGGAGTCTTCGAAGTTGTAACCATTCCACGGCATGAACGCTACGCGCATGTTCTGACCAAGCGCCAGTTCACCGAGATCGGTGGACGGACCGTCTGCCAGCACGTCGCCGCGTTCTACCGGTTCACCCAGAGACACACACGGCATCTGGTTGATACAGGTGTTCTGGTTAGAACGGGTGTACTTGGTCAGGTTGTAGATGTCGATACCTGCTTCACCCGGATACATCTCGTCTTCGTTAACTTTGATAACGATACGGGAAGCATCCACGTACTGAACGACACCACCACGTTTAGCAACCGCAGTTACACCGGAGTCAACGGCAACAGCACGTTCCATACCCGTACCAACCAGCGGCTTATCAGCACGCAGAGTCGGAACGGCCTGACGTTGCATGTTCGCACCCATCAATGCACGGTTGGCGTCATCGTGTTCCAGGAACGGGATCAGGGACGCACCGACGGATACCACCTGCTGGGTGGATACGTCCATGTAGTCAACCTGGTCGCGGCTGAACAAGCTGGATTCGCCTTTGCTACGGCAAGTTACCAGGTCTTCTACGAAGTGGCCTTCTTCATCCAGGTTGGAGTTCGCCTGGGCGATAACGTAGTTGCCTTCTTCGATAGCAGACAGATAGTGAATTTCGTCAGTTACAACACCGTCGGTCACTTTACGATACGGAGTCTCAAGGAAGCCGTATTCGTTAGTCTGTGCGTACACGGACAGGGAGTTGATCAGACCGATGTTCGGACCTTCAGGGGTTTCGATTGGACATACGCGACCGTAGTGAGTCGGGTGTACGTCTCGAACTTCGAAGCCTGCACGTTCACGGGTCAGACCGCCTGGGCCGAGTGCCGAGATACGACGTTTGTGCGTAATCTCAGACAGCGGGTTGTTCTGGTCCATAAACTGAGACAGCTGGCTGGAACCGAAGAACTCTTTCACTGCTGCGGAAATCGGCTTGGCGTTGATCATATCCTGAGGCATCAGGGTATCCAGATCGCCCAGAGACAGACGCTCTTTCACCGCACGCTCTACACGTACCAGGCCAACGCGGAACTGGTTTTCCGCCATTTCGCCAACAGAACGGATACGACGGTTGCCGAGGTGGTCGATATCATCAACTTCGCCTTTACCGTTACGGATATCGATGAGCTTTTTCATAACATCAATGATGTCGTCTTTGCTCAGGATACCGGAACCTTCGATTTCTTCGCGCAGCAGAGAACGGTTGAACTTCATACGACCAACCGCAGACAAGTCATAGCGGTCTTCGGAGAAGAACAGGTTCTCGAACAGGCTTTCAGCAGCTTCACGAGTCGGCGGCTCGCCAGGGCGCATCATACGGTAGATTTCTACCAGTGCGCTCAGACGGTCGTTAGTTGGGTCGACACGTAAGGTTTCAGAGATATATGGGCCGTGATCCAGATCGTTGGTGAACAGCGTTTCGATACGCTTATGACCAGACTGGCTCAGCTTAGCCAGCAGATCCAGGCTCAGCTCCATGTTCGCTGCGCAGATCAGCTCGCCGGTAGACTCATCAATGTAGTCTTTAGCAACCACTTTACCTGCGATGTACTCAACCGGAACTTCGATCAGCTTGACGTCGTCTTTTTCCAGCTGGCGAATATGGCGCGCAGTAATGCGGCGGCCTTTTTCTACGTACACTTTACCGTTAGCTTCGATGTCAAAAGATGCGGTTTCACCACGCAGGCGTTCCGGCACCAGTTCCATCTGCAACTTGTTATCACGGATTTCAAAGATAACTTTTTCAAAGAACAGGTCGAGGATCTGCTCTGTGGTGTAGTTCAGGGCACGCAGAATGATTGTCGCAGGTAGTTTACGGCGACGGTCGATACGTACGAACAGGTTGTCCTTCGGATCGAATTCGAAGTCCAGCCAGGAACCACGGTAAGGGATGATGCGCGCGTTATACAGCACCTTACCCGAAGAGTGGGTTTTACCTTTGTCGGAGTCAAAAAAGACCCCCGGACTACGGTGCAGCTGGGAAACGATAACACGCTCAGTACCGTTGATAACAAAGGTACCGTTGTCCGTCATGAGCGGAATTTCGCCCATGTAGACTTCTTGTTCTTTAATGTCTTTTACGGTGCCTTCCGGCGCTTCGCGCTCATAGATCACCAGACGCAGTTTAACGCGCAGCGGTGCGGAATAGGTCACGCCACGGATTTGACATTCCTGGACGTCAAACACCGGTTCGCCAAGGCGGTAGCTGACGTATTGCAGCTCGGAATTACCGCTGTAGCTCTGAATCGGGAATACGGAACGGAAAGCAGCTTCCAGACCATACTGCCCTTCAGGATCTTGCTCGATAAATTTCTGAAACGAGTCAAGCTGGATAGAAAGGAGATAAGGTACATCCAGAACTTGTGGACGTTTACCAAAATCCTTACGAATACGTTTTTTCTCGGTATAGGAGTAAACCATAGGGTTCCTCAGCTCGCTGACAAGTCGACCCATCTGTCCATTGAGCGGACAGTTTGTGCAACACTATTTTGTTGACCGGAAAATGGAACACTTTCCGCAATGCCTGTTGCTATCACGCTTAAACCATTTCATTGCGATTTACACAGAACGGGCGTCCTGTCGCAGTATATTAAGTCGTCGATAGAAACAAGCATTGAAAGGCACAGCAGTAGTCAAACAGTGTGAAACGCTACTGGCGCCTTACAGCGCAAAAAGGCTGGTGACTAAAAAGTCACCAGCCATCAGCCTGATTTCTCAGGCTGCAACCGGAAGGGTTGGCTTATTTAACTTCAACTTCAGCGCCAGCTTCTTCCAGAGCTTTTTTCAGTGCTTCTGCGTCGTCTTTGCTCACGCCTTCTTTCAGAGCAGCCGGTGCAGATTCAACCAGGTCTTTAGCTTCTTTCAGACCCAGGCCAGTTGCGCCACGTACTGCTTTGATAACAGCAACTTTGTTAGCGCCAGCAGCTTTCAGAATTACGTCGAATTCAGTTTTTTCTTCAGCAGCTTCAACCGGGCCAGCAGCTACAGCTACAGCAGCAGCAGCGGAAACACCGAATTTTTCTTCCATTGCAGAGATCAGTTCTACAACGTCCATTACAGACATAGCTGCAACTGCTTCAATGATTTGATCTTTAGTGATAGACATTTAAATTGTTCCTGAATATCAGAATAAGTTTATACGTAAGCGAATGCGTTAAAAAGATAACTGCGATTAAGCAGCTTCTTTCGCATCGCGTACAGCAGCCAGAGTACGAACCAGTTTGCCAGCCGAAGCTTCTTTCATGGTTGCCATCAGGCGTGCAATTGCTTCTTCGTAGGTCGGCAGAGTTGCCAGGCGGTCGATCTGAGACGCCGGGATCAGCTCACCTTCAAAGGCAGCGGCTTTGACCTCAAATTTTGCATTCGCTTTCGCGAACTCTTTGAACAGACGAGCAGCAGCGCCCGGGTGTTCCATAGAGTATGCAATCAGGGTCGGACCAACAAACGCATCTTTCAGGCACTCGAACGGAGTACCTTCAACAGCACGGCGCAGCAGGGTGTTACGAACAACACGCATGTATACGCCAGCTTCGCGACCTGCTTTACGCAGTTCAGTCATTTTATCTACAGTTACGCCACGGGAATCCGCAACTACTGCAGACAGCGCGCCTTTGGCTACTTCGCTGACTTCAGCAACAATCGCTTGTTTGTCTTGAAGATTTAAAGCCATTAGCTTTGCTCCTGGATGTTTGCCAGAGAAAATCTCTGGAACTCACTTCACTCCTCCAAACGGAGAGAGCGTCTTAATTACGGTGAGCAGAAACAAGCCAGAATATAAAAGAATAATCTTAGCGTTCTGTCACCGTCTACGCAGGGGATTAAGTTTCTTGCGAAACTCCTGCGGTCTTCGACGGAGGCCTGGATAGGCCAGGCTCCAACGAACAAATCTTTTTAGCTGCTAACTTTCGTTAGCATACGTGGGGGTAAGATTGTAGACAAAATCACCGCCCACGTAAAGGCATTAGTTTACAGAAGCGCTCAGGCCAGCCTGGTCAACTGCAACACCTGCACCCATGGTGGTAGAGATGCTAACTTTCTTGATGTACACGCCTTTCGCCTGAGTCGGTTTTGCTTTTTTCAGCGCAACCAGCAGAGCTTCCAGGTTTTCTTTCAGTTTGTCAGCGTCAAAGTCCACTTTACCGATGGTGGTGTGGATGATGCCGTTTTTGTCGTTACGGTAACGAACCTGGCCAGCTTTAGCGTTTTTAACCGCTTCAGCAACGTTCGGCGTTACAGTACCCACTTTCGGGTTTGGCATCAGGCCGCGCGGACCCAGAACCTGGCCCAGCTGGCCAACAACGCGCATTGCATCCGGAGAAGCAATAACAACGTCAAAGTTCATTTCGCCTTTCTTGATCTGGTCAGCCAGATCTTCCATACCTACCAGTTCAGCACCTGCAGCTTTAGCAGCTTCAGCGTTTGCACCCTGGGTAAATACGGCTACGCGAACGGAACGGCCAGTACCGTGCGGCAGTACAGTTGCACCACGTACGTTCTGGTCAGATTTACGAGCGTCGATGCCGAGGTTAACAGCTACGTCCACGCTTTCTACGAATTTAGCAGTCGCCAGTTCTTTCAGCAGAGCGATAGCTTCGTTGATGTCGTACTGTTTGGTTGCATCAACTTTCTCGCGGATAACACGCATGCGCTTGGTCAGTTTAGCCATTTCTTAGTCCTCCACTACCAGGCCCATGGAACGTGCAGTACCTTCGATGGAGCGAGTCATCGCTTCAATGTCGGCACCAGTCATGTCGGCAGCTTTGGTCTGCGCGATTTCCTGCAGCTGAGCGCGGGAAATTTTACCCACTTTGTCTTTGTTCGGCTTACCGGAACCAGACTTGATACCAGCCGCTTTTTTCAGCAGAACTGCTGCCGGCGGAGTCTTGGTAACGAAAGTGAAAGAACGGTCAGCGTAAACAGTGATTACTACCGGAATCGGCAGACCTTTTTCGATGGAATCAGTTTTTGCGTTGAACGCTTTGCAGAATTCCATGATGTTTACGCCCTGCTGACCCAGAGCCGGACCTACTGGCGGACTCGGGTTAGCCATACCAGCTGCAACCTGCAGCTTGACATAGGCTTGTACTTTCTTAGCCATTATAAATTCCTCAAGTTGGGTAATAACGCCTCTGAGAGGCTCCCCGTGATATAAAAAATCGTTTTACGGGCAAGGCCCATAAAAACAAAAGGCGCGAAATTGTATTCCAATCTCGCGCCTTGTGCAACGATTAAATCGCCGCTTTTTTGATCGCTGGGTTAAGCTTTTTCAACCTGGCTGAAGTCCAGCTCTACAGGGGTCGCACGACCGAAGATAGAAACAGACACTTTCAGACGAGATTTCTCGTAATCAACTTCTTCAACAACGCCGTTGAAGTCAGCGAACGGACCATCATTAACACGGACCATTTCACCCGGTTCAAACAACGTTTTCGGACGCGGCTTATCACCAACCTGCTGCAGGCGGTTCATAATCGCATCGACTTCTTTATCGCTGATTGGCGCAGGACGATCGGAAGTACCGCCGATGAAGCCCATCACACGCGGTACGCTGCGCACCAGGTGCCAGCTCGCGTCGTTCATCACCATCTGAACGAGGACGTAGCCAGGGAAGAATTTACGTTCGCTTTTGCGACGCTGACCGCCACGGATTTCAACCACTTCTTCGGTTGGTACCATGACTTCACCAAACAACTCTTCCATGTTGTGTAATTTGATATGCTCACGCAGCGACGTTGCTACGCGGCCTTCAAAACCGGAAAACGCCTGAACGACGTACCAGCGCTTTTTAGGAGCTTCAGACATCTCAGAACCTCAGGCCAGTGATAAAGGATACCAGGCGAACCAGAATACCATCCAGTCCCCACAGGATCAGTGACATTACTGCGGTAACCGCAGCCACAATCAGCGTGGTGTGCAATGTTTCCTGGCGAGTCGGCCAAATGACCTTACGGACTTCGGTACGCGCTTCACGGGCAAAAGCAACGGTTGCTTTACCTTTTGTCGTTAACAGCGCGACACCACCCGCTGCAGCAATCAGAATTACTACGGCCAGCGCACGCAGCGGCAGCATAATGTCGCGATAAAGGTAGTTGCCGACAATCGCTACCAGGAGCAATGCCACCACAACGACCCACTTCATCGCTTCCAGGCCGCGCCCGCTTCCTTGAGCTTCGGTATTCGCACTCATAAACCAACCTGTCAGAAGTATTCTACAAACATTTTCACCCCGCGATCGCGAGGCAAACCAAATCGAAACGCGTATTAGCTTTTCGGATTATACGCCCTCAACAGAGCCTGTCTCAGCAATGATTATGACAAAGAAAATCACTGATGAGCCAGGTTCTGGTACGAAAGCGTGCAAAAAGGGCATCAAATGATGCCCTTTTAGTGCGCATTGCGTCAAATGTTATCGGCAATTAGCTCAGAACTTTTGCTACAACGCCCGCGCCAACGGTACGGCCGCCTTCACGGATTGCGAAACGCAGACCGTCGTCCATCGCGATCGGGTGGATCAGGGTAACAACCATTTTGATGTTGTCGCCCGGCATTACCATCTCTACACCTTCCGGCAGTTCGATGGTACCAGTCACGTCAGTAGTACGGAAGTAGAACTGCGGACGGTAGCCTTTGAAGAACGGAGTATGACGACCGCCTTCATCTTTGGACAGAATGTACACTTCAGATTCGA
>NZ_PSRU01000030.1:0-31651 GCF_003000935.1 Escherichia sp. R1 | reverse complement strand
CCTTGAACCTTCCCGGATAATCAAATATCTCATACTGTTCAAGCTGTCCGTTCAGGTTCTCACCCTGCTGCTCATACATCCCCGGCCAGTCCGGCACCTTAAACGTGTAATCCTGGCTCTGCACCGACGACGGGCGGACATGCGCCTCATAACGGAACATACTGACACACTCCGTCTCCGCTCCTGCCGATGTGTCCGGGTTAAACGGAAGCTCTCCCGCCTGTGACAGCCCCGCCACATCGTCGCACAGCGTCAGCTTCTGCTCCGGACTGTCCGCCGCAAACCGCTCAAAGAAGAAAATACCCTCCTCCGCCCACAGCCGCGCCAGAAACGCCAGGTCGCTTTCCCCGTACTGGACACAGAATTCCCGCGCCGGATGGTCCTCATAAAACAGCGGCGTCCACTCTGTGACGCCGTTCTCGTTCAGCAGCATGGCCGATATCGTCCGGATATCCTGCTGCTGGAAGATGCGGAAGTTCTGCCGCAGCCCGCACCGCCATAACGGCGGCTCAATACACAGGTGGTAACGCATCTGCCAGCCATTGTTCTCCTGCATGCCAAAGCCCGCCACCACGCCTGTGACATAACGCTGCGGGATGACGCCCTGCCAGATGGTTAGCGTTGCCTTCTTCTCCAGCAGCATCTCCGCCGTCTGCATAAAAGAATCGCTGGCGACATCCACACTCATCACAAACGGATAAGACTGGTTCTGGATTAACCTGAAATTCACCACTGCAAAGGTGTCCGGCTCCTGGCCGTCAACCTCCAGCGTAAAGCGAAGACCTTTTAAGGACATAATGACCTCCCTGATTCATTCACGGACCAAATGATTCCCACCATGCAGCAAAGGGTACCAGTGCAGCGTTACACTCATCTTTACATTTTCAGGTACGCTACCGCCCGGGTTTCCGGCATCCACCATCTCCCTCATGAAAGCGTAACTCCTTACTGACACTCATTTTTTACACGTACAAAAACAACATCCTGCACGGAGGCAGGATGTTGTTGACTCAGATTTATGCTTCCAGCGGTGCACGCCAGTCATCGGCACCAGAAGTACCGGATTTGATGTGCTCCCACTCAACCTTACGGTAGGCCAGTGATACTGCGAGCAATTGCGTAAACTCACGCTGTGCAGGGTCCTGGCAGTGCGGCATATGCAGGTTCATGTCCACAATCGTCGCGTCAGTAAGACGTGTGGTGAAGTAGTGCTCCTGCTTGCCTTCAACAGAGGTACGCCACCAGTGCAGCTCCACTTTCGGCAGCATTTCACCGGAGGCCAGCGCGTTGTACAGCAGCGGAACGGCTTTGTTCAGCGCCACGGTGAAAATGAACGGTTTGTGAGCACGCTGCCCGGAAGGCTGACCAGACTGCGGATCGGTTGGAACAGTAACGTTATGCAGAAACTCCTGCACCAGCATTTCATCTTCGTGTCCCTGCACGTAGATATTGCCGACAGAATCTGCGGTGAAAGCACCGGCAGTGATGTTCCCCTGGGTCTGACCTGTAATTGAAATGTAACATGGGGTTGGCATTTATGAACTCCTTGTGAAATTATCAACTGCTGTTTTACGAACAACCCGTCGTTAATCCCCGACAGGTTAGAGTGTGATGCGGCTCACATCAGGAACCACACCCTTTTCTTTATTCGAGTTACAGGCACACGTAATTAGCACCTACCGAAAAACTCTTTTATGGTGTTTAAATATATTTTTAGTCAATTTCAGAACACGATCACATAAGCTAAAAATATATCAACATCAACAGTAGAATTATCCATAACGTATCCTTACCCCCATAAAAACCTACAATTTCTTCAAAAATCAATCATTACAACACTTACTTCACAATCGTTCCGGCACGCAATTAAGATATTCCTTAAAGGAATTTCTTATGATGTATTTCTAGCAATTAATTAATTTATTTATAAAACCATACATAAAACTTATTAATCAATTTAATAAACACATATAAATCAATGCATTATGTAACTTTATTAGCCGTAAAATCATATTCACTAAGTCTATAAATACCAAATTGATTTAACTCTCATGTATTAATAATGAAGGATACATCTCTTTCAAAAATATAAATAGTTCTTTTAATATTTTATTTCATGAGTAGAATACCGATCACAACAGAAGGAAGGTTACATTATCTAACTGCCACTGAAACGGTATTGTCGGTATTTGTATGCAGTACGAAAATGCTGTGCTCATGGCCTGAACGGGAACATTTTTATGAGCAAAATGAACAACAATGGCGGCAGTGTCGCGCCGAAAGAAAGAATCAGCGTTCGGTATACACCAAAAGTTGATGGGGTGGCTGCTGATATCGAATTGCCGCTGAATTTATTGATCACCGGCAATCTGAAAGGGAAACCAGATAACACGCCGTTGGATGAGCGAACTGCCATTGCTATCAACCGCTATAACCTCAACGCAGTCATTTCAGAAGCTGACATTGAACGGGAGTTTGTTGTTCCGGCTGAACTCAGTGACGCTCCCAATGAGCAAATGTACGTCAACCTGAAAGTCAAATCTATGGATGACCTTTCTCCTGACCATATTGCCAGCCAGGTACCAGAAATAAAACGTCTGCTCGAATTGCGTGAAGCCCTGGTCGCACTTAAGTCTCCACTAGGCAATATTCCAGCCTTCCGCGCACAACTTCAGGCGCTACTGGAAAACGAAGACACCCGCGAGCAGCTGATCCAGGAACTGGGTATCGCCGTTCAGAAATAATTTTCACAGAAGGATATTCAGTATGTCAGTAAAGGAAGAAATTGCTCCCGTCAGCGCGTCTCAAACCGCCGCGCCCCCATCTCTGCTTGATGAAATCATGGCGCAAACCCGCGTCCAGCCTAAATCAGAAAGCTACGATATCACCCGCCAGGGCGTGAGCGCCTTTATTGCCGCCATGTTACAGGGCGACAGTAGCGCTGAACCTATCAATATCCTGGCCGTTGACGCCATGATTGCTGATATTGATGCCCGAACCAGCAGGCAGATGGATGCCATTATTCATGCCCCGGAGTTTCAGGAACTGGAATCCCTGCTGCGCTCGCTGAAGCTGCTGGTTGAACGCGCGGATACACGGGAAAACATCAAAGTCCATTTCCTGAATGTCACTCAGGAAGAACTGCTGGATGATTTCGAATTTGCACCTGAAATCACGCAGTCTGCGTATTACAAGCATGTATATTCAAGCGGTTACGGACAATTTGGCGGTGAGCCAGTGGCGGCGGTAATCGGCAACTTTGCCTTTAAGAACACCACGCCGGATATGAAGCTGCTGAAATATATCAGCCAGGTCAGCGCGATGGCGCACAGCCCGTTCCTGTCGTCAGTATCATCCGAATTTTTCGGTCTGGATTCATGGACAGAGTTACCGGGGATCAAAGAACCGGGTGCCATCTTTGAAGGCCCGGCCTACTCCCGCTGGCGCGCCCTGCGTGAATCGGAAGATTCCCGTTACCTGGGCCTGACCGCCCCCCGGTTCCTGCTGCGCCACCCTTACTCACCGGATGAAAACCCTGTCAAAACCTTCCGTTACCATGAAGATGTCAGCCAGAGTCATGAGTCTTATCTGTGGGGGAATACCTCGTTTTTACTGGCCGCCAACCTGGCGGAAAGTTTTGCTAAGTATCGCTGGTGCCCAAATATTATTGGCCCTTCCAGCGGCGGCGCAGTCAAAGACCTCCCGGTGCATCTGTATGAATCCATGGGGCAAATGCAGGCAAAAATTCCGACTGAAGTGTTGATCACTGACCGGAGAGAGTATGAGCTGGCGGAAGAGGGCTTTATCACACTGACCATGCGTAAAGGGTCTGATAATGCGTGCTTTTTCTCGGCCAACTCGGTGCAGAAACCCAAAACATTCCCCAAAACCCCCGAAGGCAAGGCTGCGGAGACCAACTATAAACTCGGCACCCAGCTGCCATACTTGTTTGTTATCAGCAGGTTAGCGCATTACATCAAGGTAATTCAGCGCGAACAGCTTGGCTCATGGAAAGAACGTAGTGACCTGGAGCGTGAGCTGAACACCTGGATTCGCCAGTATGTTGCTGACCAGGAAAATCCGCCTGCCGAAGTCCGCAGCCACCGGCCTTTGCGTCAGGCTAAGATCGAGGTACTGGATGTGGATGGTGAGCCGGGCTGGTACCAGGTCGCGATTTCTGTCAGACCGCATTTTAAATACATGGGTGCCAGTTTCGACCTGAGCCTGGTCGGACGACTGGATAAGGAATAATCCGATGCTAAGACGGGATTCAGGACCAACCGGCAGTCTTTTTGAACGTATCCGTGAGGCGGCAAATCCGCCTTCATATCAGAATCCAAAAGAAGCACTGATACGTTCCATCAGACGTAACCTGCGACAGGTCCTGAATACCCGCTCCGGCAGTTGTTATGGTTCACCGGAGCTGGGGATTACTGATTTAAATGATGAATCGCTGGCCTCCAGCGATTTCAGACGAGAAATCCGTAAGTCCATTAGCCAGTGCATTTTACATTACGAACCTCGTATTACCGATGTTGTTGTTACGGCTGCTGCACCGGATGAATACGCCCCTGTGGAACTGTGTTTTCATATTGTGGCTACGGTCGATGTCAGCGAAACCAGGGGAGTGTTTGAATTTGACATTTTGCTGGACAACCATCAACGCTATTGTGTGGAGTGATCTCTGTGGCTTTTGAAGAACGTTACTACCGCGAAGAGCTGGATTATCTTCGCCAGCTAGGCAAACTGCTGGCGCAGGAAAAACCACATCTGGCCCACTTTCTGGCCGAGAAAGAGGGTGATCCGGACGTGGAGCGTCTGATGGAAGCCTTTGCCTTTATGTCCGGTAGCCTGCGCCAGAAACTTGAGGACGAATTCCCCGAGTTCACCCATGGGCTGATCCGTATGCTGTGGGCAAACTATTTACGCCCGGTTCCGGCCATGACGGTTATTGCCTATGAACCCAAAACCGATCAGTTAAAAGTCCCTGTTCAGGTCTGTCGTAATGAACTGATCAGAAGCCGCTCAGAAAAGTCCTCCCTGACTGCTCAGAAGGCGCTGCCTGACAATCATGATAAAATCGTTTCTTCCGTAGCCTGCCATTTCACGCTGGCGCGCGATATCTGGCTGCAACCACTGCGCATTCTCGATACCCGCAACGCCAGCAGCCTGAAAGAAGGCATCATAGATATCAGTTTTACCGCAGATAACAATGTCTCCCCCGCCATGCTTGACCTGAACAAAATCACGTTCTGGCTGGGTAATGAAGACGATTATACCCGACACCAGCTTTATCTGTGGTTTTGCGAATGCCTGATGGATGCGGAACTGATTGCCGGAGAGTACCGCCTGCCGCTGCCGGATCTGTGGCTGGAGGCGGCGGGTTTTGACAACCGGGATGCTCTGCTGCCGTGGCCGAAAAATGTCCACAGCGGCTACCGCGTGCTTCAGGAGTATTTCTGCTATCCCGAAGCCTTCTTCTTTTTCCATCTGCGCGATGTTGCGCCGCTACCAGACGATTTCCCGATCAATGCGTTTACGCTGCGCCTGCACTTTAACCGCCCGTTACCTGCCGACATCAAGCTGCGCCAGGATTCGCTGCGTCTGCACTGTACGCCAGCCATTAACCTGTTTACGCATTATGCGGAACCCGTCAGGCCGGATGGGCGGATGGCGGAATACCCGCTGCGCGCCAGCCATAAGCATCCGGACGCCTATGACATTTTTCAGGTCAGCACAGTCACCAGTAAAGTCAAAGTTTCAGGTACTGAAATCAGCCCAGGTAGCCAGGCGCGTGTCTGGCCCGAATTTGAAAGCTTCCAGCACCAGATGGAGTACAGCCGCCAGCGAGAAGTCGTCTACTGGCATCACCGGACTAAAACGTCCCTGCTTCACCACGGGCTTGAACACTCTATCGCCTTTGTCCATGCAGACGGTAGCATTCCGGGCAGCTCACGGTTTAACGATGACGTGATCACCACGTCATTAATCTGTACCAACCGTATGATCCCTGCCCGGCTGCATACCGGTGATATCTGCGTGGCCGTCAACAAAAATCCGGCAGTGGCCTCATTTCGTAATGTCACGCGCCCGACACTGCCGCTCTGGCCAGTCACGGACGGCGACATGCACTGGTCGCTGATTTCCGCGATGAACCTGAACTACCTCTCCCTGCTGGACAGGGAGACACTGATCCAGATCCTGCGGACCTTCGACCTGCCAGGTGCTCACCATCCGCAGCGGGCCAGACTGTCACGCCAGAAACTGGATGCCATAGAAAAACTCGAAACCAAACCTGTTGACAGGTTGTTTAAAGGCGTACCGGTTCGCGGGCTGGCGACCACGCTGTGGATACGTCCCGATCCGTTTATCTGCGAAGGTGAAATTTATCTTCTGGGTACCGTGCTCTCGCACTTCTTTGCCCTCTACGCCAGCATCAATTCGTACCACTGTCTGAAAATCATTAACACGGAAAGTCAGGAGTCCTGGGAATGGCAGGAGAAAATGGGCCAGCACGCCCTGATATAGCGACAAAACCGCCGTTACCGGCGGATGTGCGCAACTGCAATTTCTATGTGCTGATGGAGGCGCTGTACCGTCGGCATGGCGCGCCGGGCCAGGACATTTCCCTGCGTACCGAGCCTGCCCGGGAGATCGTGCGTTTCAGCTCTGACGCCAGTATCAGTTTTCCGGGTACGGACCTGAGTGCGCTTTCCCGTAGCCAGAACGGACAGTATGTACTGCAAACCCGGTTCCTGGGTTTTTCCGGCAGCCAGTCGCCGCTACCGGGCTATTATCTGGATCAGATGGCGCAGGAGTCCGCACAGAACGAAGACGGCCTGAAAGAATTTCTCGATCTATTCAGCCACCGCTGGACACAGTTTGCCTATCATGCCTGGCGCAAATACCGCTACTACATCTGCTTTCGTAGCGGCGGTACTGACACCTTTTCACAGCGCATGTACGCACTGGTCGGGCTGGGTAATCAGAGCGTGCGTGACAGGCTTGCCATTAACCACAGCAAAATGCTGGCCTACGCCGGAATTCTGGCAACACCAGGCCGCGCGCCGGAGGTTATCTGTAATCTGGTGTCGCACTGTTTTGATTTGCCGGATGTCACCATTGAACGCTGGCAACTGCGTAAAGTCGCCATTGATCCGGCACACCAGAACCGGCTGGGTGTACGTAATCCGAAAGGAAAAACGGCTGGACATATTCCGGGGCGCTCCATACTCGGCGTTAATTTTACCCTCGGCGCACGGGTGCCGGATCGCAGCGGAAAATTCCTGTTGCAGATTGGCGGCCTGTCGC
The DNA here is from genome assembly GCF_003000935.1 of Escherichia sp. R1. NCBI lineage: Bacteria > Pseudomonadati > Pseudomonadota > Gammaproteobacteria > Enterobacterales > Enterobacteriaceae > Escherichia > Escherichia sp. R1. The sequence goes on along the minus strand of NZ_PSRU01000030.1, from coordinate 24,340 downwards.
GGGAGCGTTATCTCTCATTTTTACCCGATGGCGAAAATCACCTGCCGCTGACCATGTTCCTTTCCTTTATTCTGCGCGACCAGTTTGCCTGGGATTTACGGCTGTGCCTGGCGCCACAGCAGGCTAAAGGGATGCGCCTTAGCGATCCGGCCAGCTCCCGCCTCGGCAGAACCAGCTTTATTGGTCAGCCGAAAGTACCGCCCGCCATCACAATCCGAATCAGGGAATAATTCTATGGAACCACTTATGGCTGAGGAAAAACAGCAATCCCGCCAGGCCTCACTGACTTTACAGGTGATGAATGGCAACGAACTGGAAAGCGGACGCGCCGCAAAATGCCTGTTCAGCGAAAACGGCGGTGATATTGGCCATACGCCGGAATGTCACTGGCAGGTACAGGACCGGGCGGGAAGCATTGCTGCGCGTGCCTGTACCGTTATCCGGCACGACGGAGCCTATTGCCTGCGGTGCCTGACGCCGGGACTGATGATTAATCTGGCCCCGGCCTCTTCCGATGCGCTCATCCGCCTGCGCCAGGGGGATGAGATCCAGCTCGGCGCACTGGCGCTGAAAGTGTTTCTGCATGACGGTGCAGCTGTTACCTATGACGAGCGGATGGCGACCCCGGAAACGATTGTAATGAACCGCGACAGTCTGGCGGACACCCTGCTGACCACCGAGGGACAACCGGCGTATCCGGGAATGCCGTTCCAGCATCAGCTTGCCCCCACGGTGGCGCACGGTTTTTCCAGCGATCCGCTCCAGGCACTCCAGACGGAAAGCCTGATGGTGGCAGATGATCCGATCGCCCCACGCGTTTCCCGGCCCGTAGCCCCCGCATCCGATCTGACAGGTGCAAACGGGATCAACACGCCGTTTATGGATCTGCCGCCCGGCAATGCCCGTCATGAGGACGGCGATGAATTTTCTGCCATGGCGCAGTACCACCTGGCCGTAACCCCGCTGCTGCGCGGTATGGAGTGTCCGCTGACGCTGCACAATTCTCAGGATGCGGATGAGTTTCTCGAAGAGGCCGGACGGGCGTTGCAGGCCGCCATTAAGGGATTGCTGAGTCTGCAACAACAACAGAACAGCCTGTCGGATAAACACCTGCGTCCACTAGAAGACAACCCGTTGCGCCTTGATATGGACTATGCCACCGCGCTGAACGTCATGTTCGCCGAGGGTAAAAGCCCGGTACATCTCGCAGCACCTGCGGCCATCGCCGAAAGCCTGCGCAACATCCGGCATCATGAAGAGGCTAACCGGGCGGCGATTGTGGAAGCGTTGCGTGTCATGCTGGACGCCTTTTCGCCGGGCAACCTGATGCGCCGCTTTGCGCAATACCGCCGCAGCCATGAACTGCGCCAGAAAATGGACGACGCCTGGGCATGGCAGATGTACAGCAACTATTACGATGAGCTGGCCTCCAGCCGACAGCAGGGATTTGAAATGCTGTTCAATGAAGTTTATGCCCAGGTCTATGACCGGGTGCTGCGCGAAAAACAGCGGGAGCCGGAAGCATGAACGGCAAAGCGTTTCTGGCCTGCGTTCTGATGAGCGTCGTATTAACTGGCTGTGAAACAGCGAAAAAAATCAGCCAGGTGATCCGCAATCCGGATATTCAGGTCGGAAAGCTGATGGATCAGTCAACCGAGCTGACCGTCACGCTGCTGACCGAGCCGGACAGCAACCTGACGGCGGATGGCGAAGCCGCGCCGGTGGATGTCCAGTTGGTTTATCTGAGCGACGACTCAAAATTCCATGCCGCCGACTACGACCAGGTTGCCACCACCGCGCTGCCCGACGTGCTGGGGAAAAACTATATCGATCACCAGGACTTCAACCTGTTGCCGGATACCGTAAAAACACTGCCGCCGATCAAGTTGGATGAGAAAACCGGTTATATCGGTGTCATTGCCTATTTTTCAGACGACCAGGCCACAGAATGGAAACAAATTGAGTCGGTAGAAAGTATCGGCCACCACTATCGCCTGCTGGTGCATATCCGCGCCAGTGCGATTGAGATGAAAAAAGAGGAAAACTGACGATGGCAACAATGAAAAACAAAGTGATCTGGCAGGAAGGGCTGTTTGCCCTGCCGCAGCATTTTCAGCAACAGCAGCGTCACTGCGAGTACCTGCTGACCCGTCGTCTGGATGCACTGGGTGATTTTTTCTGGGGTTTTACGGAACTCTCCATCAATACAGAACTGCTTGCCCAGGGCAAAATCATGATTGACCGTGCGGCGGGCTGTATGCCTGACGGCACCGTATTCAGCATTCCCGACCAGGATCTGCTGCCGGAACCTTTCCAGCCGGGAACCCTTTCATCGAAAGAGAGCCACAATATTTATCTGGCGCTGCCGGTGATAAGCGACGTGATCAATGAAATCCAGGGGTTGCACAGCGCCGGTCAGGGTACGGAGCGTTACCGCCTCACCCATACCCGCGTCCGTGATTTTCACACTGACGAAGGCGACGAACAGCCAGTCGGTCTGGGGCAGTTGATCCCCAGGATAGTCAGCGGCGCAGATGATCTCAGCGCGATGGTGACTCTCCCCCTGTGCCGTATCCTCAATAAAAATGCCACCGGCGCGCTGGTGCTGGACAACACCTTTATTCCCACCATTCAGGCCGTCCGTGTCAGCGGGTTGCTCGGGGCATTCTCCGGCGAGGTGCAGGGACTGCTTGCCACCCGCGCCGCTGACCTGGCCGGGCGCATTGGTTCGCCTGAACAGAGCGGGATCGCCGATGTGGCCGAATTTATGATGTTGCAGATGCTTAACCGCTATCAAATGCAGTTCACGCATCGTTCCCAACTGCACACGCTGCATCCGGAAGCCTTCTACCGGGATCTGGTGGGGCTGCTGGGAGAACTGATGACCTTTACCGAAGGTAATCGCCTGCCCTGCACCGTGGAGCCGTATAATCACCGGGATCTTACCGCGACCTTCACCAGAACCGTGATCCCGGAACTGCGGCGCGCGCTCAATACCGTACTGGTGCCGCGTGCGCAGAATCTGCCGTTGTTCTTTTCAGAGGGGACCTGGATCGCCACCATCAACGATCCCACATTGTTGCAGTCCTGCAAGCTGGTACTGGCAGTGCGCGCCAGGATGCCCTACGACCAGGTACAACGCCAGTTCATCCAGCAGTCGAAAGTGGCCGCTACCGACAAAATCCGCAGCGTGGTCAGCGTGCAGGTGCCGGGTATTCCGCTGCACACGCTTACCGCTGCGCCACGTCAGTTGCCATACCACGAAGGTTATGTTTACTTCGAACTGGAAAAAGGCACCCCGGCCTGGCAGGACGTGATAAAAGCGGGCGCACTGGCGCTGCATATCTCCGGCAGCTTCCCCGATCTGAACCTCCAGCTCTGGGCTATAAGGGGATAAGTGAATGAGCGATATGAGTGAAGCGTCGGTTTTTCCCGTGGAGCCGGAGAGCGGAACACCAGGACGCCAGTACCGTCTCGCCCTTCGCGGCAACAGCCTGAATCCAATGATTGACGCCGCCACGCCGTTGCTCGGCATGGTGATGCGTCTGTCCACTATGAACAGTCAGGCCATGCCGGAACATCTGTTTACCCAGGTAGTAACCGATGTCCAGGCCGTAGAGCAACTACTCCAGGAACAGGGATACGAACCGGGCGTCATTGTTTCGTTCCGTTACATTCTCTGCACGTTTATTGATGAAGCGGCGCTGGGCAACGGCTGGTCCAACAAAAACGAATGGATCAAACAGTCGCTGCTGGTTCATTTTCATAACGAAGCCTGGGGCGGCGAGAAAGTGTTTATCCTGCTCGAACGCCTGATCCGGGAGCCGGTACGTTACCAGGATCTGCTGGAATTTTTATACCTCTGTTTTTCGCTCGGCTTTCGCGGGCGCTACAAGGTTGCCATTCAGCAACAGGATGAATTTGAGCGGATCTACCAGCGCCTGCACCATGCCCTGCACAAACTGCGCGGTGACGCGCCATTTCCGCTACTTCATCAGAAGAACAACATACAGGGTGGGCGTTATCAGTTAATCCGACGACTGACCATCAAGCATGTACTGTGCGGCGGTCTTGTTGTGCTGACCGTATTTTATCTGTTTTATCTGCTGCGTCTGGACAGCCAGACACAGGATATTCTGCATCAGCTCAATAAATTACTCCGATAAGGACATCTTATGATCCAGATTGATTTAGCCACGCTCGTAAAGCGGCTTAACCCCTTTGCAAAACAGGCGCTGGAAATGGCTGCCTCGGAGTGTATGAGCCAGCAGGCCAGTGAGATCACCGTTGCCCATGTGCTGTTACAGATGCTGGCAATCCCGCGCAACGACGTAAGGGTGATTGCCGAACGCACAGGCATCAGTGCGGAGGATTTACGCCAGGCGCTGACCGTGGAGAGTTATCCCGGTGGACGTTCCGCCGAAGGCTATCCCAGCTTCTCCCCGATGCTGATCGAATGGCTCAAGGAGTCATGGCTGCTGGCCTCAGCCCAGATGCAGCACAGCGAACTGCGCAGCGGCGTCCTGCTGCTTACTCTGCTGCATTCACCGCTGCGCTATATTCCACCCGCTGCTGCCCGTCTGCTGACGGCCATAAACCGCGACCAGTTACAGCAGGATTTCGCAGCATGGACAAAAGAATCCGCCGAATCCGTGGATCTGGCTGGCGGGCAAACGCCCCGCGCAACGGAAACCGGCGACACCCTGCTTGCCCGCTACGCCAAAAACATGACCGCAGACGCCCGTAACGGCAGGCTTGACCCGGTACTGTGCCGCAACTATGAAATCGACCTGATGATCGACATTCTCTGCCGCCGCCGTAAAAACAATCCGGTGGTAGTGGGCGAAGCAGGCGTGGGTAAAAGCGCGCTGATTGAAGGGCTGGCGCTGCGCATCGTGGCAGGCCAGGTGCCGGACAAGCTGAAAAACACCGATATCATGACCCTTGACCTGGGCGCATTGCAGGCCGGTGCGTCGGTGAAAGGTGAGTTTGAAAAACGCTTCAAGGGGCTGATGGCGGAGGTCATTTTCTCCCCGGTGCCGGTCATTCTGTTTATCGACGAAGCACATACCCTGATTGGCGCGGGCAACCAGCAGGGCGGGCTGGATATATCCAACCTGCTCAAACCAGCGCTGGCGCGCGGCGAGCTGAAAACCATCGCCGCCACCACCTGGAGCGAGTACAAAAAATATTTCGAGAAAGATGCAGCTTTGTCGCGCCGCTTCCAGTTAGTGAAGGTCAGCGAACCCAACGCTGCCGAAGCCACCATTATTCTGCGCGGTTTGTCGGCGGTCTATGAACAATCTCACGGCGTGCTGATTGATGATGACGCCTTGCAGGCCGCTGCGACACTGAGCGAGCGTTATCTCTCCGGGCGTCAGTTGCCGGACAAAGCCATTGATGTGCTGGACACCGCCTGCGCCCGTGTGGCCATCAACCTGTCATCGCCGCCAAAACAAATCTCGGCACTGACCACCCTGAGCCACCAGCAGGAGGCAGAAATTCGCCAGCTTGAGCGCGAGCTTCGCATCGGGCTGCGTACCGACACCTCACGAATGACTGAGGTGTTGGAGCAGTATGATGAAACGCTGTCGGCGCTGGACGAACTGGAAGTCGCCTGGCAGCAGCAGCAGACGCTGGTACAGGAAATTATCGCGCTGCGCCAGCAGTTACTGGGCGTGGCAGAAGACGACGTTGCGTCGTTGCCGGACGCAGATGCCGTGGAGGATACGCCGCCAGAGGCAGAACAGGATAGTACCGATGCCGAATCGGCTGATGATGCAGGCAGCGTACAGCCGGAAGAGACCGCTGAAACAGTTTCCCCGGTACAACGGCTGGCACAACTCACTGCCGAACTGGACGCCCTGCATAACGACCAGTTGCTGGTTTCCCCGCATGTCGATAAAAAACAGATTGCAGCGGTGATTGCTGAATGGACCGGCGTGCCGCTTAACCGCCTGTCACAGAATGAGATGTCGGTCATCACCGACCTGCCGGTATGGCTCGGCGGCACCATCAAGGGCCAGGACCTGGCGATTGCCAGCCTGCATAAACACCTGCTGACCGCACGCGCCGACCTGCGCCGTCCGGGACGCCCGCTTGGTGCGTTCCTGCTGGCTGGCCCCAGCGGCGTGGGTAAAACCGAAACCGTCCTGCAACTGGCGGAACTGCTCTATGGCGGACGTCAATACCTGACCACCATCAATATGTCTGAGTTCCAGGAGAAACACACCGTTTCGCGGCTGATTGGCTCTCCTCCGGGTTATGTCGGCTACGGTGAAGGCGGCGTACTGACCGAAGCGATTCGCCAGAAACCGTACTCGGTGGTGCTGCTCGATGAAGTAGAAAAAGCGCACCCGGATGTACTCAACCTGTTCTACCAGGCGTTTGACAAGGGCGAGATGGCAGACGGTGAAGGCCGCCTGATTGACTGTAAAAATATCGTTTTCTTCCTGACCTCCAACCTTGGCTACCAGGTGATTGTCGAACACGCCGATGACCCGGAAACCATGCAGGAAGCCCTCTATCCGGTGCTGGCGGACTTCTTTAAACCTGCTCTGCTGGCGCGCATGGAAGTGGTGCCTTACCTACCGCTGTCGAAAGAGACGCTCGCTACCATTATTGCCGGGAAACTGGCCCGCCTGGATAACGTGCTGCGCAGCCGCTTTGGCGCGGACGTGATTATTGGGCCGGAAGTGACGGACGAAATCATGAGCCGCGTCACCCGCGCGGAAAACGGCGCGAGGATGCTGGAATCGGTTATCGACGGCGACATGCTGCCGCCGCTCTCGCTGCTGCTGTTGCAGAAAATGGCGGCCAACACGGCGATTGCCCGGATTCGCCTGTCGGCGGCAGACGGTGCGTTCACGGCAGATGTGGAAGATGCGCTGCCTGATGATGCCGTGACACCGCAAACAGAGGATGAAACGGTTTTATGAGCAGGTTGTGCGTTTTCCGGCAGACAGGATGGTTTATCGCGGGCCTGATGGCGGGCTTACCCGCCAGTGCCGCGCCCGCAGAAACATCGTCAGTGGCCGGTGTGGCGGTAGCTGTCGCCACAGCGACACCGCCGGATGCGACAGCCACGTTACAGGCCATGCAGTCCTGCCGCCAGGAGACGGCGGCGCTGGAGCGGCTTGACTGTTATGACCGCATTCTTGCGCCGGAACAGGCTGGCTTTGGTGGTGCCGCACTGGTGAAAGCTCGTTACCAGGGTGAAGCCTGGGCCCGCGCGACAGAACAGGAAAAACGCCGCCAGGGCAACACCACGGAGCTGCTGGTAACGCAAGTACCGGGTGAACGCCCAACGGTGGTGATAACCACCCCGGCTATCGGCCATGTTCCGCCACGCCCGGTGCTGATGTTCAGTTGCGTGGACAATATCACCCGGATGCAGGTGGCGCTGATGCACCCTCTGGATGTCCATGATATCGCCGTCACCCTGAATGCCGACAGCCGGGCATTGCGCAGCCACTGGTTTGTGCGCGAGAACGGCACCCTGCTGGAGTCCAGCCGGGGGTTATCCGGTATCGATGAAATTAAGCAACTGTTCGGCGCAAAAACGCTGACGGTGGATACCGGCACAGACAACGCCGCCGGAAAGCTGACCTTTAACATTGACGGGCTGGCACGGGTTATTGCGCCGCTACGCGACGCCTGCCACTGGGCGGGAGAATAAGAATATGGCAATGGACTTACGTAATCCCGATGTATGGCTTGCACACCTGCTGGAAAACCTGCCAGAAGATAAGCTGTCCGCCGCGCTTGATGATGGCAATGCAGACTGGGAGTTTGTCGACAGCGAAATCGTCAAGCTCGGTTCACTGGCGCACAGCCAGCTTGATATCCCGGAACTTCAGCGCCGGGGCCTGATGCTTCTGGCCTCAGAAACCAAAGATTTTCGCCTGCTGGCCCACTTGCTGCGTACCCTGCAACATGCCGGTGATATTCTGCTGGCCTCCAGGATGCTGGCACAATATACAGAGCACTACTGGACATGCGCCGCACCGCAGAACATGGCCCACAAAAAACGCTTTGCCGCCCAGGTGATAAAACGCTTTGAGTCTGCCGTTCAGGACTTTGCCGGGAATGCTGCGACAATACAGCGCGATGCTTTGCTGGGAGAGCTGGCAAAACTGGCACAGTGCTGGCAGGCGCACAACGCGTCTGAGCTGGCAAAGGCGACAGACGATTTATTTTCCCTGTTTCAGCGCGCGTTTCGTGATGTAGCGCCTGAAATGACATCATCTGCACGAAGCGCCGCCATTGCGCCGCAGGCCACGACCGGATATGTACCGGATATGTCACCGCACACGGTTGCCGCTCAGCCTCCTGTTGCAGCCACTCCAATCCCGCAGGTCACCGTTGAAAGCCACGACGATAAAGCATGGCGCGACACCCTGCTAAAGGTGGCCGCCATTCTCTGTGAGCGCCAGCCGGAGTCACCGCAGGGTTACCGACTGCGCCGCCATGCGCTGTGGCAAACCATCACCAGTACCCCGCAGGCAGAAAGCGATGGCCGGACCCCACTGGCAGCCTTCCCTGTCGATATGATGGATGATTACCTGGCGCGGCTGAACAATGCCGACATGGCGCTGTGGCAGCAGGTGGAAAAAAGCCTGCTGCTGGCCCCGTACTGGCTGGACGGTCATTACCTCTCAGCACAGACCGCGCTGCGCCTCGGTTATAAACAGGTGGCGGATGCTATCCGTGATGAAGTTACCGATTTTCTGGCCCGCCTGCCCGCACTGATCAACCTGTTGTTTAACGACCGCACTCCGTTTGTGTCCGAACAGACGAAACAGTGGCTGGCATCATCCGGCTCAGTCAACCAGACCGTCCCGGTTGTACAGACCGATGAAGAATTACAGGCGGCCAAGGCGTGCTTCGATGAAAACGGGCTGGAAGCCGCGCTGCGGTACCTGGAAAACCTGCCCGAAGGTGATCCCCGCCACCAGTTTCACCGCCAGTTTTTCGGCGCGCAGTTACTGGAAGAGGCCGGTATGGTTCAGCTTGCACAACAGCAGTACCGGATGCTCTTCAGAACAGGATTACACATGATGCTATCCGAATGGGAGCCTTCCCTGCTGAAAGCACTGGAACAAAAACTCACGGCAGAACAGTAAAAGATAACAAGGAGTTACTGTGTTCAAATTTCCCACATCCCGACTGTTCAGCACGTTGAAATCTGCGCTCAGGCCAGCGATGCCGCGGTTTAAAGTTTCCGCCACCTGGCTACTGACGCTGGCATGGATTTTTCTGCTGGTGTGGATCTGGTGGCAGGGTCCAAAATGGACGCTCTATGAGCAGCACTGGCTGGCTCCGCTGGCAAACCGCTGGCTGGCGACCGCCGTCTGGGGACTTATCGCTCTGGTCTGGCTCACCTGGCGGGTGATGAAGCGTCTGCAAAAGCTGGAAAAACAGCAGAAACAGCAGCGGGAGGAAGAAAAAGATCCGTTGACCGTGGAACTCCACCGCCAGCAGCAATATCTGGATCACTGGCTGCTGCGCCTGCGCCGCCATCTGGATAACCGCCGTTATCTGTGGCAGTTGCCGTGGTATATGGTCATTGGTCCTGCGGGTAGCGGCAAAAGCACGCTGCTGCGCGAGGGCTTTCCGTCTGACATTGTTTACACGCCGGAAAGCATCCGGGGTGTGGAATACCACCCGCTGATCACACCGCGAGTGGGCAACCAGGCGGTAATTTTCGATGTTGACGGCGTACTGACCACTCCCGGCGGGGATGATCTGCTCCGCCGCCGCCTGCGCGAACACTGGCTGGGCTGGCTGATGCAAACGCGCGCTCGCCAGCCGCTCAACGGTCTTATCCTGACGCTCGATCTTCCCGATCTGCTGACGGCGGATAAATCCCGCCGTGAGACACTGGTACAAAATTTGCGCCAGCAACTTCAGGAGATCCGTCAGAGCCTGCACTGCCGTCTGCCCGTTTACGTGGTGCTGACACGGCTGGATCTGCTGAACGGCTTTGCCGCGCTGTTCCATTCACTGGATAAAAAAGACCGCGATGCGATCCTCGGCGTCACATTTACCCGCCGCGCCCATGAAAGTGACGGCTGGCGCAGCGAACTGGGGGCTTTCTGGCAGACGTGGGTACAACAGGTGAACCTGGCGCTGTCGGATCTGGTGCTCGCACAAACCGGTGCTGCTCCCCGCAGCGCTGTGTTCAGCTTCTCCCGTCAGATGCAGGGAACAGGAGAAATCGTCACCGCACTGCTCGCCGCATTGCTGGACGGTGAGAACATGGATGTAATGCTGCGTGGCGTCTGGCTCACATCCTCGCTACAGCGTGGCCAGGTGGATGATATTTTCACGCAGTCCGCCGCCCGCCAGTACGGACTGGGTAACAGCTCGCTGGCAACCTGGCCTCTGGTGGAGACGACGCCGTATTTTACTCGCCGCCTCTTCCCGGAAGTCCTGCTGGCTGAGCCGAACCTGGCGGGTGAAAACAGCGTCTGGCTGAACAGCTCCCGGCGCAGGCTGACCGCCTTTTCCACCTGTGGCGCGGCACTGGCGGCATTGATGGTCGGAAGCTGGCACCATTATTACAATCAGAACTGGCAGTCTGGCGTTAACGTACTGGCACAAGCTAAAGCCTTTATGGACGTACCACCACCGCAGGGAACGGATGAATTCGGCAATCTGCAATTGCCATTGCTTAACCCGGTACGCGATGCCACCCTGGCCTATGGTGATTATCGCGATCACGGTTTTCTGGCGGATATGGGATTGTACCAGGGCGCCCGCGTAGGGCCGTATGTGGAGCAAACCTACATTCAGCTTCTTGAGCAGCGTTATCTCCCCTCGTTAATGAACGGCCTGATCCGGGATCTAAACATTGCCCCGCCAGAGAGCGAAGAAAAGCTCGCTGTGCTGCGCGTAGTGCGCATGATGGAAGACAAAAGTGGGCGCAACAACGAGGCGGTAAAACAGTACATGGCGCGGCGCTGGAGCAATGAATTTCACGGCCAGCGCGATATTCAGGCGCAACTGATGGCGCATCTGGACTATGCGCTGGAGCACACCGACTGGCACGCGCAGCGCCAGAGCGGTGACAGCGATGCTGTCAGCCGCTGGACCCCCTATGATAAACCGATCATTAATGCGCAGCAGGAACTGAGCAAGCTGCCCATATACCAGCGTGTCTACCAGACCCTGCGCACCAAAGCATTAAGCGTGTTGCCCGCCGATTTGAATTTGCGCGACCAGGTTGGTCCCACCTTCGACAACGTGTTCGTCGCCGGTAATGATGAAAAACTGGTGATCCCGCAGTTCCTCACCCGCTATGGACTGCAAAGCTATTTTGTCAAACAGCGTGAGGGCCTCGTTGAGCTGACCGCGCTGGATTCGTGGGTACTGAACCTGACGCAAAGCGTCGCCTACAGCGAGGCCGACCGTGAAGAGATCCAGCGCCATATCACTGAACAGTACCTCAGTGACTATACCGCTACATGGCGTGCCGGAATGGATAATCTCAACGTCCGTGACTATGAGACCATGCCGGCGCTGACCGACGCGCTGGAGCAGATTATCAGCGGTGATCAGCCATTCCTGCGTGCTCTGACGGCGCTGCGCGATAATACACACGCGCTGACGCTCTCCGGCAAACTGGACGATAAGGCGAAGGAAGCGGCGATAAATGAGATGGATTACCGCCTGTTATCCCGGCTGGGGCATGAGTTCGCGCCGGAAAATAGCGCACTGGAGGAGCAAAAGGACAAGGCGAGTACTCTACAGGCCGTGTATCAGCAACTGACCGAGCTGCACCGTTACCTGCTGGCGATCCAGAACTCGCCAGTGTCTGGGAAATCGGCGCTGAAAGCAGTACAGCTACGGCTGGATCAAAACAGCAGCGATCCAATCTTCGCCACCCGTCAGATGGCAAAAACCCTGCCTGCGCCTCTTAACCGCTGGGTAGGTAAGCTGGCGGATCAGGCCTGGCATGTAGTGATGGTGGAAGCCGTTCGTTACATGGAAGTGGACTGGCGCGACAATGTAGTGAAACCCTTCAACGAGCAGCTTGCCGATAACTATCCGTTTAATCCGCGCGCCACACAGGATGCCTCACTGGATTCGTTTGAACGTTTCTTTAAACCGGATGGCATTCTGGACAATTTCTACAAGAACAACCTGCGCCTGTTCCTTGAAAACGATCTGACCTTTGGCGACGACGGCAGAATGTTAATCCGTGAAGATATCCGGCAGCAACTGGATACTGCGCAGAAAATCCGCGACATCTTCTTCAGCCAGCAGAACGGGCTGGGCGCACAGTTTGCCGTGGAAACCGTATCGCTTTCCGGCAATAAGCGGCGCAGCGTACTTAACCTGGACGGCCAGTTAGTGGACTACAGCCAGGGACGCAACTACACCGCCCATCTGGTCTGGCCGAACAACATGCGTGAAGGCAATGAAAGCAAGCTGACGCTGATTGGCACCAGCGGCAGAGCACCGCGCAGTATCGCGTTCAGTGGACCGTGGGCGCAGTTCCGCCTGTTCGGCGCGGGCCAGTTGACCAATGTGACCAGTGACACCTTTAACGTGCGCTTTAACGTGGACGGCGGCGCAATGGTTTACCAGGTGCATGTGGATACCGAAGATAACCCGTTCACCGGCGGTCTGTTCAGCCTGTTCCGTTTACCGGATACGTTGTATTAAGGGGATAGTGATGAGCAATTACGCACTGACACAAACTATCGTTACCGGCAGCGATCCGCGCGCCCTGCCGGAGTTCAGCGCCATCCGCGAAGAAATTAACAAAGCTAACCACCCGTCACAGCCGGAGCTGAACTGGAAACTGGTGGAATCGCTGGCGCTGTCGATTTTTAAGGCCAACGGGGTGGATTTGCATACCGCCACCTACTATACGCTGGCACGTACACGTAATCAGGGACTGGCAGGGTTCTGTGAAGGCGCGGAACTGCTGGCTGCGATGATCATCCACGAATGGGATAAATTCTGGCCGCAGAGTGGTCCGGCGCGGACTGAGATGCTGGACTGGTTCAACACCCGCACCGGAAATATCCTGCGCCAGCAGGTTTCCTTTTCCGAAAATGATCTTTCGTTGCTCTACCGCACGGAACGGGCTTTGCAGCTTATCTGCGACAAACTCCAGCAAGTGGAACTGAAGCGCCAGCCGCGCGTGGAAAATCTGCTTTATTTTGTGCAGAACACACGCAAGCGGTTTGAGCCGCAGCCCAGAAACCGTACTGATACGGCGGCACAGACCATGGTCAGAACGCTGGTCTATGCGCCTGAAGGCACGGCTTCCGCCACAGCGGAAACCATGCCCCCCCTACCCGACCTGCCGGAAATGCGGGTGGGGGTGCGCGGTGTGGCAGATAACGCCGACAAAGCAAAACAGGGCGACACGGTAAAAGGTTTTGTTGCCGGTGCCGCCTGTACTGCCGTTATCGCATCTGCACTCTGGTGGTGGCAGGCGTATCCGATGCAGCAGCAGCTTACACAGGTCAGGGATACCACACAGGGAGCCACCACCGTCTGGTTGGCATCCCCGGTACTGAAAGAATATGAACAGTACCTGCAACAGCTTCTGAATGCCCCGCCACTACAGCCGCTGGAAACCGGAATGCAGATGATGCGCACCGCAGACACCCTCTGGCCGGAAAGCCTGCAACAGCAGGAAGCCAGCAGGATGTGGAGCAACACGCTGAGAAACCGGGCGCAAGCCAGTCCGCAGATGAAGGGCTGGCAACAAGCGCGGCAGAATTTGCGGGATTTTGCAGATTTGATGATGAAGAAGGAGACGGAGAAACAGGGTTTCACCCTATCGTATATCAAAACGGTGACCTGGCAGGCCGAACGGTTACTGAATCAAGAAACACCACTGGAGTACCTGCTGACGCAGTACCAGGAGACCCGTACACAGAAGCAGGACACACAGGCGTTGGAAAAAGAGATCAACGAACGGCTGGACGGGCTGTTAAGCCGCTGGCTGCTGCTGAAAAATACCGGACAGGATATGGCAACGGATAACAGAACCGAACCTGTCCATCCAACTCATTGAGATTAAGGAGAATAACAATGGCAAATCCCGTCTATCTGACACTGAACGGAGAACTTCAGGGGCTGATTTCATCCGGATGCTCGTCAATGCCGTCCATCGGTAACAAAGCCCAGATTGCACATCAGGATCAGATCATGGTGACGTCACTGTCCCATGGTCTGAGCCGTGCGCAGAATGTCAACCATCAGGAGTTGACCATCACGAAACCGGTGGACAAATCCTCCCCTCTGCTGGGCAAGGCCATTTCAGAGAATGAATGTCTGACCTGTGATTTTGTATTCTACCGCACCAACCGCTTTGGAATTAATGAACCGTACTACAAGCTGAAACTGGCTAACGCCCGGCTCTCAAACATCGGCCTTACCATTCCCCATACCATTAACGACAGTCCTGGGCAGGCGGAAGAGTCTGTGTCATTTACCTATGAGAGCATCAATTGGGAGCACAGCGTCGCCGGAACCAGTGCATACAGCCTTTGGAGTGAACGGATTTTCTAAGTTACCAGGGAGTCTTTCATCTGCATTATTGTTATATTTTAAAAAGGCAATTTAACATTATAGGATAAAATGACAAAGTACGGTTAATCACGAATAAAAATTCTTAATTAACCGTACCTGCTGTTTTATAGATGTATATGATGTATTTTTGACAGTTCAACCGAAAACTCGAATTACAGCTTATATGTTGAGAGGACAATAAATAACTTTAGGAAAGTTTTTACCACTCCTAAAAGATATATGTAAAATTAATTAGCAGACTTGTTCCATAGTGTAAAATAGAAAAGAGAAATGCTCTTTCTTGCTAAGTACCACTAAAACGTCTGGTATAAAACCTCACTACTGATATCGATTCACCAGGTCTTTAACCACTGCTGCATACGTTTTCTGCTTAAGTTGTGAAATCTGCTGTTCTGCCACATCAAGGCTGTCAGAATTTTTATTCCCTATCTGCGGAAAAATCACTTTCGATTCATAATTCACAGGCGACCAGGTAGCCCACTCACCTGTAGCCACATCCACCAACGTGAATCGAACCAAATAACGCAGTGACATCGTGTCAGTCAATTTTTGATTTTTATAATCTGTCCAAACTATTGATTTCAATCCAGAGTCATATTTTCCTGTCTGCAACGTATCCTGGAAAACAATAATCGCTTTCTGATGGCCTTTTGCTGCAACAAAACGCAACGCCTGCATCCAGTTCATATTTTCGGCATCTACAATATCCAGGCTTTCATCTTTGTTTTTGTCTTTATTACAGGTTACAGTTTTTTTCCTGTCAGGAATGCCAGAAAATGTGGCAACTGTATAATATTTTCTCATCTCCTCCTGCATAATGGTTTCCGGTGCGCGACTGCCAGACTGAACAAGTATTACAGGAGAATTAAGAGGCACACGAAACTCATCTCCTTCAAGCGCAGCTTGAATATCCTCCTCGGATACAGCCAGTGTGGTTTCATTACCATATAAATCTTTGTCTGTTAGTTGCTGGGGAACGTTTTTATTAATAGAAATTTGTGTGGTTTGAGTTTTTTTCTTTTTTTCATCAATAGGAGATTCAGAGGCACATCCTGCAAGCAGCGAGAATAATACACATATACAACAAACCTTTTTTAAATTCATAATCGGACACTCCCTCGCCTGTCATAATCATGGTAATGTTTAGCTAACGATTTTTAATTATATACTCCACTTGAATCAGAACAAACAAAAAATAACAGCAAATATAAATTCATTAAATCAATAGAAAAATGAAAATCATAACGTGCAAATATATTTAAATTGAATGATTCGATAGCATGATTAAATATTAATGACATGGTCTATCATATGTGATTAACACATTTACAGCATAACAAAATCATAGACCGAAGAAATAGCGGGATTTAGATGAAAAAACCGCAAAATTAAAAATCTTGCGGCTCTCTGAACTCATTTTCATGAGTGAATTTGGCGGAACGGACGGGACTCGAACCCGCGACCCCCTGCGTGACAGGCAGGTATTCTAACCGACTGAACTACCGCTCCGCGTTGTGTTCCGTTGGGAACGAGGCGAATATTACGGATTGCCTCACCCTTCGTCAACGGTTTTTCTCATCTTTTGAATCGTTTGCTGCAAAAATCGCCCAAGTCGCTATTTTTAGCGCCTTTTACAGGTATTTATGCCCGCCAGAGGCAGCTTCCGCCTTTCTTCTGCACCAGATCGAGACGGGCTTCATGTGCTGCAAGCTCTTCATCTGTCGCAAAAACAACGCGTAACTTACTTGCCTGACGCACAATGCGCTGAATTGTTGTTTCACCTTGTTGCTGTTGTGTCTCTCCTTCCATCGCAAAAGCCATCGACGTTTGCCCACCAGTCATCGCCAGATAAACTTCCGCAAGGATCTGGGCATCGAGTAATGCCCCGTGCAGCGTTCGTTTACTGTTATCTATTTCGTAGCGGGCACATAACGCATCGAGGCTGTTGCGCTTACCGGGAAACATTTTCCTCGCCACCGCAAGGCTATCGGTGACCTTACAGAAGGTATTGGTCTTCGGAATATCGCGCTTAAGCAACGAAAACTCGTAGTCCATAAAGCCGATATCGAACGCTGCGTTATGGATCACCAGCTCCGCGCCGCGGATATAGTCCATGAACTCATCGGCTACCTCGGCAAACGTGGGCTTATCGAGCAAAAATTCATCGGCAATACCATGTACGCCAAAGGCTTCCGGATCCACCAGCCGATCGGGTTTGAGATAAACATGGAAGTTATTGCCCGTCAGGCGACGGTTCACCACTTCAACGGCACCAATCTCAATGATCTTGTGGCCTTCATAGTGCGCACCAATCTGGTTCATACCGGTGGTTTCGGTATCGAGAACGATCTGGCGTGTAATTGCAGTGCTCATAGCGGTCATTTATGTCAGACTTATCGTTTTACAGTTCGATTCAATTACAGGAAGTCTACCAGAGATGCTTAAACAGGTAGAAATTTTCACCGATGGTTCGTGTCTGGGTAATCCTGGACCTGGGGGTTACGGCGCTATTTTACGCTATCGCGGACGCGAGAAAACCTTTAGCGCTGGCTACACCCGCACCACCAACAACCGTATGGAGTTGATGGCCGCTATTGTCGCGCTGGAGGCGTTAAAAGAACATTGCGAAGTCATTTTGAGTACCGACAGCCAGTATGTCCGCCAGGGTATCACCCAGTGGATCCATAACTGGAAAAAACGTGGTTGGAAAACAGCAGACAAAAAACCAGTAAAAAATGTCGATCTCTGGCAACGTCTTGATGCTGCTCTGGGGCAGCATCAAATCAAATGGGAATGGGTTAAAGGCCATGCCGGACACCCGGAAAACGAACGCTGTGATGAACTGGCTCGTGCTGCGGCAATGAATCCCACACTGGAAGATACAGGCTATCAAGTCGAAGTTTAAGCCTGTGGTTTACGACATTGCCGGGTGGCACCAACCGCCTGGCGAATTCGCGGTTTGTTCTTGCTCTGTTTCATCGGATTTAGCGTTAAAGGAATAGTCCGTTTCCGGGCAACAATAAGTTGTAAGCAACCAAGCGCAGGAATATGCGCATTCAATAGTTTTCCTCCGTGTTTGTTCCACGGGAGAACGTGGAAACGGCTGGCGTGTAGCACTTCAAAATTCAACAAAGAGAGCCAGTCCAGCTGCCGCATCAGAGTGAACATCCGGCTGTTATAGGGCGATGTTTTGCGCAATACCGGCACAAGTTTGCGTAATCCCATTAAACTGATGGGATTGAAGCCACTAATCACCAGCCAGCCATCATCAATCAGTACCCGATCGGCTTCACGCAATAAACGATGCGGATCAGTGCACCACGGCAATGTATGTGCCAGTAGACAAACATCAACGGATTTATCGGCAAAAGGAAGATGAAGTGGGTCCGCCTGCACCTGGACGGGCATTCCTTGCGCAGAAACATTCACTTGATGAGAAACCGCGCACGCTTCGCAATTGATTTCTGCGCTTAAATTGCCAATCTTAAGCAGATGAAAACCATACATTTTAGTGAACCACGGGTTGAGCTGACGCTCCAGCGCCTTGCGATAAAGCTCTCCCCAGGGCAAATCGCCCCAGCAATCAGGAGCCACGACAGTTTGAGGGACTCTTGCCGGTTTCATCACAACCTTCCGTTTCACACTGAGAGGTAATCTATGAATCTTAACAGTATTCCCGCCTTTGATGACAATTACATCTGGGTTTTGAATGATGAAGCAGGTCGCTGTCTGATTGTCGATCCCGGGGACGCAGAGCCAGTATTAAACGCCATTTCCGCCAATAACTGGCAACCGGAGGCCATATTTCTCACCCACCATCACCACGATCACGTTGGAGGCGTAAAAGAACTGGTGGAAAAGTTTCCGCAAATTGTGGTGTATGGACCACAAGAGACACAAGATAAGGGAACAACACAGGTAGTCAAAGATGGCGAAACTGCCTTCGTTTTGGGGCATGAATTTAGTGTAATTGCCACACCGGGTCACACTTTAGGACATATCTGTTACTTCAGTAAACCTTATCTATTTTGCGGCGACACGCTGTTTTCTGGTGGGTGTGGTCGGTTGTTTGAAGGGACACCATCACAAATGTATCAATCACTTAAAAAGTTAAGTGCGTTACCTGACGATACATTGGTATGTTGTGCTCATGAATATACCTTATCAAATATGAAGTTTGCTTTGAGTATTCTTCCGCACGATTTGTCCATAAATGATTATTATCGTAAAGTTAAGGAGTTACGGGCAAAAAATCAAATAACACTACCCGTAATTCTGAAAAATGAGCGGCAAATTAATGTTTTTTTAAGAACGGAAGATATTGATTTAATTAATGTAATTAATGAAGAAACATTATTGCAACAACCTGAAGAACGTTTTGCATGGTTAAGGTCAAAGAAAGATAGGTTCTGATAAAACTTTCTTGTCATCGGCTCCATTCGCCGTTATGATCGGTCGTCTTTTAAGCAACTATTGACACACACATGAAGGCAAAAGCGATATTACTCGCCTCTGTCCTGCTCGTGGGTTGCCAGAGCACCGGCAACGTTCAACAGCACGCACAGAGCCTTTCTGCAGCTGGTCAAGGGGAAGCAGCAAAGTTTACAAGTCAGGCACGATGGATGGACGATGGGACGTCTATCGCGCCAGATGGTGACTTGTGGGCTTTCATTGGCGACGAGCTAAAGATGGGAATTCCGGAAAACGACCGGATTCGCGAACAGAAACAGAAATATTTACGCAATAAGAGCTATCTCCACGATGTAACTTTACGGGCAGAGCCGTATATGTACTGGATAGCCGGGCAAGTTAAAAAACGTAACATGCCTATGGAACTGGTACTACTACCCATAGTGGAGAGCGCTTTTGATCCTCACGCAACGTCTGGCGCCAATGCCGCGGGCATCTGGCAGATCATTCCGAGCACGGGGCGCAATTATGGTTTGAAACAGACACGCAATTATGACGCGCGTCGCGATGTTGTTGCTTCAACAACTGCCGCGCTGAACATGATGCAGCGTCTGAACAAGATGTTTGACGGCGACTGGCTTCTGACCGTAGCGGCTTATAACAGCGGCGAAGGTCGGGTCATGAAGGCAATTAAAACGAACAAAGCGCGTGGGAAATCCACGGACTTCTGGTCGTTACCGTTGCCGCAGGAAACGAAGCAGTACGTGCCTAAAATGCTGGCATTGAGTGATATTCTCAAAAACAGCAAGCGTTATGGCGTACGTCTGCCAACGACCGATGAAAGCCGTGCTCTGGCGCGTGTGCACCTGAGCAGCCCGGTTGAAATGGCGAAGGTTGCAGATATGGCGGGGATTTCCGTCAGCAAGCTGAAGACATTCAACGCTGGCGTGAAAGGCTCCACGCTGGGCGCAAGTGGTCCGCAGTACGTGATGGTGCCAAAGAAGCATGCAGATCAACTGCGTGAATCTCTGGCTTCGGGCGAAATTGCTGCTGTACAGTCGACGCTGGTTGCCGACAATACGCCGCTTAACAGCCGTGTTTACACCGTACGCTCTGGCGACACGCTTTCAAGTATCGCTTCACGTCTCGGCGTTAGCACCAAAGATTTGCAGCAGTGGAACAAACTGCGCGGATCTAAGCTGAAGCCAGGCCAAAGCTTGACGATTGGCGCAGGTAGTAGCGCACAGCGGTTGGCAAACAACAGCGATAGCATTACGTATCGTGTGCGCAAAGGCGATTCGCTTTCAAGCATTGCTAAACGCCACGGCGTGAACATCAAAGATGTGATGCGCTGGAACAGCGATACTGCGAATCTGCAACCAGGCGATAAGCTGACGTTGTTTGTGAAAAACAACAACATGCCAGATTCCTGACAAACCAGATAATGAAAGGCACCGATTCCCCCGGTGCCTTTTTTATTTATGCTGCTTTATGTGCTTCTACCATGATGATATCACTGGTGAAAGAGCCATCATTCTGCAAGGCAAAATACGTTTTCACCTCTGTCGATGCGCTCTGTTGGTAAATGCGAATAGCGTCTACTAACGCTTCTGGCGTACGCATTCTCGCGACCCATGAAGAAAATTCCAGCGGTAACTTATCTGTAATTAAATTATCAACTATCAGATTGGCTTCATTGATTAACCTCAACCACTCACCGCTGGCGTAGTTTCGTACGTGAGAGGTATCGCGTAATGCTTCTACCGTCTGTAACCAGATGTCGCGCACTGGGTGGCCCGGAGACATTACGTCCATCACAATCAGCCTACCGCCAGGTTTCAATATCCGGTTCACTTCACGCAGTGCTGCACCAACATCATGCCAGTGATGGGCAGAATAACGGCTGATAACAATATCAAATGCGTTATCGGCAAATGGCAGACTTTCGGCATAACCCTGGCGGGTGGTGATATTTTTCAGTTGCCGGGCTTCGGCAGCTTGTGCCACGACATCCAGCATTTGGGCAGATAAGTCATACGCTACCACCGCGCTCACGTTTTGCGCAGCAACAAAGCTGGCATGCCCTGCTCCGCAGCCCATATCAAGTACACTTGCATCAGGATAATCAGCCAGACGCACCGCCAGGCGCTGTAAATCTCGTCCGGATGCATGTACGGTACTGGTCAGATATTCGCTGGCTTGAGAGCTAAACTGCTTTTCTACGTGGTCATGGTGGGATTGTGTTGTCATTGCGCTGTCCTTTTGTTGTTTGAGTATAAAAGGGCAGCGCCAAACGTTGGTCTGCCCTGTGGCAGACCTGACATACCTTATTTATCAGGCTTGCCGGGACTGAATTCAACGAGTAGCGGATTGTGATCGGAAGCGCGCGTAACCAGTACAGAAGCTTCGCTGACGTTCAGACCACGGTAGAAAACAAAATCGAGCGGGCGACCAAACGCCCGACGGCGCTGATCATCGGTAAAACGCACCTGGCGTAGCGACATTTCCCGCGCAAAGCGATATAACGCGTTCATCCTTCTACGGCTCCAGGCATTGAAATCTCCCGCCATAATGACCGGGCCACTGTGGTGAGCTATCTGATCGCCAATAGGAAGTAACTGCTTACTATAGACATCCACGCCCAGACTGAAGTTGACGGCGTGTATATTAACCACCATCAACAGGCGGGTGTCAGGTAAGGGATAGACCGTCACCAGTGCCGATTTCGCCAGACGCAAAATGGGTTCTCGTTCACGTAACGGGCAGCAATACACTGGATGTGCCGCCGAAAGGGTCATTACGCCAGAAGGATGTTGTGGCAGCACGAAAGCGGGTACCTGATCGGCGGCAAGATAGTTAGCAGTCGCAAACTGTACTAACTCTGGCGTTGTCTGCGCTTCCTGCAATAACACCAGATGTGCATCTTTGCCGTAGTTCTTTAATACCGACAACCATTCAGCGCGTTGCTGTTTGTATATGTTCCACACCAGGATCCGAATACGCTCTTCGGTACTTAACGGTTCTCCAGGTGGTAATGCCTGGCCGATGCTCGCAAAAGACCCCGGCGGTAAGATCCTTTCCGCAGGTTGTCCGGCAACATAGCGCATGGCATAGGTGTTTTTTCGCACTTTTGACTTTGAAACCTCTATCACGTCAACCCTTCCGCACTCGGGAGGGTTCTACTGTTATAGGGATTTTAGCTCACTCTTTCAACGAGCAATTGTATATTGTTATGTAAGCAAGTGCTTACACCGGTCAGGATTTTGCTCATTATTGAGAACATTAAATCGGATGGCATATCTCGCATCCTGATGGTTTAATGACAAATAAATTCAAAATATCTCTTCTATTTTGCAACAGGAGCAAAAATGAAAGCCACGTCGGAAGAACTCGCCATTTTTGTTTCAGTCGTCGAAAGCGGCAGCTTTAGCCGGGCAGCGGAACAATTAGGGCAAGCAAACTCAGCGGTAAGCCGGGCGGTGAAAAAGCTGGAGATGAAACTTGGCGTTAGCCTGCTTAATCGGACCACGCGGCAACTTAGCCTGACGGAAGAAGGCGAGCGTTATTTTCATCGCGTACAGTCAATTTTGCAGGAGATGGCAGCGGCAGAATCAGAAATTATGGAGACGCGTAATACACCGCGTGGACTGTTACGGATCGATGCCGCAACTCCAGTGGTGCTGCACTTTCTGATGCCGTTGATTAAGCCTTTTCGTGAACGCTATCCGGAAGTCACTTTATCGCTAGTCTCCTCCGAAACGATTATTAATTTGATCGAAAGAAAAGTGGATGTCGCGATACGCGCCGGTACGTTAACGGATTCCAGCTTACGTGCCAGGCCGTTATTTAACAGTTATCGAAAAATTATCGCCTCCCCCGATTATATTTCCTGCTACGGGAAGCCAGAAACGATCGACGATTTAAAGCAACATATTTGCCTGAGATTCACTGAACCCGCTTCCCTCAATACCTGGCCGATAGCCTGTAGCGATGGACAATTACATGAGGTGAAGTACGGTTTGTCATCCAATAGTGGGGAAACACTGAAACAGCTTTGCCTGAGTGGCAACGGGATTGCGTGTTTGTCCGACTACATGATCGACAAAGAAATCGCTCGCGGAGAATTGGTGGAGTTAATGGCAGATAAAGTGTTGCCAGTGGAAATGCCATTCAGTGCAGTCTATTACAGCGACCGTGCGGTAAGTACGCGCATCCGGGCTTTTATCGATTTCCTTAGCGGACATGTAAAAACAGCTCCCGGAGGAGCTGTCAGAGAGGCTTAATCCCATTCAGGAGCCAGACCTTCCGGGCTAACCAGGCGGTCGTTGCAATCCAGTGCGGCGATCGCTTTTTTATCTTCGGCATCAAGCTGTAAATTTTGTGCCTTAAGATTACTCTCCAGGTTTTCACGTTTAGTAGAAGAAGGAATTACTGAGTAACCTTCCCCCATAGCCCACGCCAGAATCACTTGAGCCGGAGTCGCATTGTGTTTAGCTGCAATACGAGCAATAACCTTATCTTTCAGTGCATTGCCATACGCCAGAGTCATATAGGAAGTAATATGGATACCGTGCTGTTTAGCCCAAGCGACCACTTTACGGTTTTGCAGATAAGGAGAGAGTTCAATCTGGTTAGTAGCGATGTTTTCAGCGCCAACAGCAGCAATCGCTTTTTCCATCAATGGGATCGTGAAGTTGGAAATACCGATCTCACGCGTCAGCCCTTGTTTTTTGGCTTCCAGCAGCGCCTGCATAAACTCTTCAGCAGAGACTTCATCGCTTGGTGACGGCCAGTGGATTAGCGTCAGATCAACATAATCGGTACGCAATTTTTGCAGGCTCTCTTTCAGACTCGGGATCAATTTGTCTTTGCTGAGATTTTCAATCCAGATTTTAGTGGTGATGTAGAGTTCATGACGTGGCACGCCACTTTCTGCAATCGCCTGACCTACTGCGGCTTCGTTATCATAGATTTGTGCGGTATCAATTGCGCGATAATCAAGTTCAAGCGCCGTTTTCACAGATGAAATAACAACGTCGTCTTTCAGACGGAAAGTGCCTAAACCAAATGCAGGGATAGCCATAATATGCCTCTTTTAATGCTATTTTCGTTAACTGAGGTGATTATGGGCTTCAGACAGTTGTGGAAAAATGGCGTAAAACGCAGAGGATTTTTGCGATTTTGGCAATAATAGAAATACAAACGAAAAAAAACCTCGAGCGTTAACTCGAGGCTTCTTAATAAGTGGCGGAACGGACGGGACTCGAACCCGCGACCCCCTGCGTGACAGGCAGGTATTCTAACCGACTGAACTACCGCTCCACCGAATTCTTTTACAACCACCGGTTTATAACCGGCTTACTGCTAAATT